>NZ_JBEZIX010000027.1:0-124999 GCF_040651315.1 Streptomyces sp. NPDC048506 | reverse complement strand
TTCCAGCGGAGGAAGGAGATCACCACCGTTGCCACGAACGGGAGTTGGGTGACGACGACGAGGAAGACCAGCGCCGGCAACAGAGGGGCACGACGGGCCCGGGCCCTGGAGCGTTCGGCGGCGGCGCGGGGGCGGGGCGCGGCAGTCGGGCCGTGCATCGAGGCGTCCGTGGCTCGCGTACGGCGTCGTGGTCTCACGGCTGGCACCTTTCACCCCGCCCGCTCCTGGCCCGCAGGGGTATATAACCCGCGTCCGCGGCCGGACGAGGCCCCGTCGTGGCGGGCGGAAGGCACGATTCCCCGGGCGCTCCCACCAATGGAGCAAGGGCCGATGGAGCAAGGAACGCACGGGGCGCGTCAGAGCAGGGTCCGGGCAACCGCGGCGTCGGTGACCACACCGTTGAAGAGGCCGGTCCTGAGGGCCGCCGAAGCGGCGGTCGCCCGTTGGATGCCGTCGGCCATGAGGATCACGTCGGGGACCGCGCGCAGCTCGTCGAAGCTGATGGCGATGGTCCGTTCGGCGAGTTCGGGGACGAGGGTATTCCCCTCGGCGTCCAGCAGCCGGCCGGCGACTTCCGCACACACGCCCCGGCGCCGGTAGTCCTCGCGCTCCGCCTCGCTGAGCCCGTCGTAGACGGTGGAGAGCCCCGGCCCCCAGCCGCCGACCGTGACCACGGCCTTGGTCACGGCACCGAAGTGGCGGACCGCATCGACGATGCCGGGCTGCTCCCGCAGCATCCGGGCCGCCGTGGCGTCGGGCAGCAACAGGGGCGCGTAGATGGGGTAGACGGCGCCCCTCGCGATGGTGGCGGCCCGGCGCACCGCCTCCACGGCGGTCACGTCGACGGGGCGCAGCGGGGTCACTCCGCAGAGCTGGACGACCGTGCACCGGGCGAGGGTGGTCAGTCCGAGACCGACGGCCTCGACCTCCGGGCCCCAGACCATCCCGAGGACGTCGTCCTCGGTGACGATCTCGGCGAGCAGGTCGGCGGTGACGGCGCCGAGGCGGCGGGTGGCCTGCACCGTGTCGTCCGGGACCTCCTGCCGTGCGTCGATGACGATGGCGTGGCGCAGGCCGTAGCGCGTGCGCAGGGCGTCGGAGAGATCGGCGTCGAGCTCGGCGGGCAGCTGTATCTCCAGCCGGATCAGGCCGTCCCGGAGGGCGGACTCCAGCGTGCGGGCCACCTTGAACCGACTGATGCCGAACTCGTCGGCGATCTCCATCTTGGACTTGCCCTCAAGGTAGAACCGCCGGGCCATCGCGGCCGTCTGGACCAGGTACTCCGGGCCGGTGTGGTGTGTGCGCATATCCCATCAGACCTATCGCTCGAATGAGCAGATATCTCTCATATGCACTTGTTTCCCATTAAAGCTCCCGGGAGGCCGCTGTCAATGCCGCCGTCGGCCGTTCCGCCGGGTGCACGACGGTGGCAGCACCGCGGCCCGCCGGCGGCTCGGGCGTCTTCATGCGCAGCACCAGGACGGTGCTGAGCAGATGCAGGGCGGCGTAGATCCCCATGACTCCCCCGATGCCGAGCGGGCCGATGAAGACCGTGCCGATGAGCGGGCCGAAGGCCATGCTGGCGCCGGCGCCCAGCGTGTAGGCCGACATGATCTGCCCCTTGCGTTCCGGGGCCTGCGCGGTCATCAGCGGGGGCAACGGAACGTACCCGGCCATGCCGACGCCCAGCGCGCCGGCCGCGATCGCGACCAGCGGGTAGTCGTGTCCGGCGACCTCGGGCACGTAGTACAGCGCCAGACAGGCGAGGGCCGACACCACGCCGCCGAGCCAGGCGACGGTCCCGCGCCGGCTCCACCGGTCGCCGAGCGCACCGAAGAGCACCACGCAGGCGAGGTTGCTGACCATCATCACGATCAGCAGCGAGGCCCACTCCTGCGCGCTGAAGCCGATCCGGTCGACGAGGAAGAGCGGGGTGAAGACCCACACGCCGAACTGCGAGGTGGTGTTGATGAGTCGGACCACCGCGCCCATGCCGACCCGCGGCTCGGCGAACATGACGGTGAAACAGCCCAGGACGGTGCGCGGCAGGCCGACCCGCTCCGAATCCCTGGACAGGCCCTGGAATCCGGTGCGTTCACGCAGTAGGACCAGGACGACCAGGGTGCCCGCGACGATCATGGCCAGAGAGATCCACAGCGTGCGGTAGAAGCCGATCGTGGGCTTGAGCCAGGAGACGAGGGCGGAGCCGAGGACGGGGTAGCCCATGGTGAAGCAGAACCAGAACCAACCGAGCGCCTTGCCGAGTTGCCGCTCCGGGGCGCCCGCCATGATCCAGACCATGAACCCGTAGGCGAACAGCGGATATCCGAAGCCGCGCAGGCCGTAGCAGAGCAGGATCAGCGGGTAGGAGTGGGCGGGGACGGCGACCGCGAGCAGCAGGGCGTGGCAGACCGCCCAGCAGGCGGCGCCGGCCATCATCACCCGGCGCGGCCCCCACAGGTCCGAGAGCCCGCCCGCCAGGAAGGCGCCCACGGCGGCGGTGACCCCGTAGGCGGTGAAGACGATGCCGACGCTCGCCTCCGCGAAGCCGAGGTCGGTCTTGAGGTACGTGGGCAGATAGCTGGTCTCCACGCCGTCGCCGATCATGAAGAGCAGGACGCCGACGTAGCCCCAGACGAGGGCCCGGGGGATCCCGAGGACGGCGGGGCGGGGCGGTGGCGCAGCGCGCTCGGGGGACGTGGACAGCACGGGCGGGGACCTCCTGACGGGCCGGGCTTTCACCCAACGGGCGTGCATCAGACTGAACAACCTCACAGAGAATTTCAAGAGCTTCACATAAAGTGTGTGATGTTCTAGGGTGAGAGCACGGCGAGAACCGCCGTGGAAGCGAACGGGGGCACCCCACGATGAGAGCGAGCCGCGGCTCCGAGGCCGAGGTGGAGGACCGCCGCCAGGCGGTGCTGCGCCATGTCGCGCAGGAGGGCGAGATCCGCATCGCCGACCTCGCCGCGCGCATGCACGTCAGCGTGATGACCATGCACCGGGACCTGGACAACCTCCACGAGCGGCAACTGCTGCGCAAGGGCCGCGGGGTGGCGACGGCCTTCTCCAACGTCGCGATGGAGAGCGCGCTGCGCTTCCGGGAGAACGCCAACGTCGCGGTCAAGAGCGCCATCGCCGACGCGCTCGCCCAGGAGGTCTCCCCCGGCGACACGGTGCTGATCGACTGCGGCTCCACGCTCTTCCCGCTCGCCCGCCGGCTCGCCACCGTCGAAGGGATCCGCGTGGTCACCAACTCGCTGCGCGTCACCTACCTCCTGGCGGCGGCACCGGCCGAGGTGACGCTGCTGGGCGACCGCTTCTACGAGGACTTCGAGTCATGCGCCGGCCCGCAGACCCGGCGCCAACTCCAGGACATCCGCGCCACCGTCGCGTTCGTCACCGCCACCTCGGTCCGCGACGGGCGGCTCTTCCATCCGGTGCGCGAGTACGCCGAGACCAAGCAGGCGTACCTGGACGCCGCCGACCGCGCCGTACTCGCCGTCGACCACAGCAAGTTCGGCCGCACCGCCACCTACCCCTACGGCGACGTCGGCGGCTACGACCTGCTGGTCACCGACACCGACACCCCGGAGAGCGAGCTCCGACCCGTCCGCGACCTCGGCGTCGAGGTCCGCACGGTCGCGGTACCCACCGACGATCCCCACAGCTGAGCCGGCCCGAGCCGAGGCTCCCGCATCCCCCGAGAGAGGCCCCATCCATGCGCGCCGTCGTCATCCACACCCCCGGGCACTACGAGGTCACCACCGTTGCCGACCCCACCCCGGGCCCCGGCGAGGTCATCGTCGCACCCGCCGCGGTGGGCATCTGCGGCACCGATGTGCACATCGTCGAGGGGGAGTTCGCGCCCACCCCGTACCCCATCGTGCCCGGGCACGAGTTCACCGGCGAGATCGTCGCGCTGGGGCCGGGAGTGAACGGCCTGCGCACCGGCGAGCAGGTCGCCGTGGACCCGTCGCTGTTCTGCGGCGCCTGCCACTACTGCGCGATCGGGCACGGCAACCTGTGCGAGAACTGGGGCGCGATCGGCGACACCGTGGACGGTGCGATGGCCGAGTACGTCAAGGTGCCGGCCGCCAACTGCTACCGGCTGCCGGAGAGCGTCGACGTCGCCCAGGGCACGCTGATCGAGCCGCTGTCGTGCGCGGTGCGCGGCTTCGACGTCCTGCCGCGCCGGCTCGGCGACCACTACCTCGTCTACGGCGCCGGCACCATGGGCCTGATGATGCTTCAGCTCGCCAGGGCGGCCGGCGCGGCCTCCCTCTCGGTGGTCGACATCAACCAGGACCGGCTGAAGGTCGCCGAACGGCTCGGCGCGGACGCCACCGCGGTGAGCGCCGCCGAACTCGACCGGCCGCAGGGCTGGGAGACCGTCATCGACTGCACCGGCGTCATCCCCGTCATCGAGGACGGCCTGGGCCGGGTGCGCCGCGGTGGCACCTTCCAGCAGTTCGGCGTGGCGCCGTCCGCCGCCACGGCGTCCTTCTCGCCGTTCCGCGTCTACAACGACGAGATCACCATCGTCGGGTCGATGGCCGTCCTGCACAGCTTCGGGCGTGCCGTGGACCTGATGGCGAAGGGGGTCATCGACGCCGACACGATGATCACCCACAGCTTCGGGCTGGACGACTTCGGCGCCGCGCTCCAGACGTTCCGCGACGGCTCCGGCCGCAAGATCCAGCTCCGCCCGCAGGGCTGAACTCCCCTACCGTCCCGTCCCGTTGCACGGAAGCGACATCGTCATGCCCACAGTTGCCGGGGTGGACTCCTCCACCCAGTCCTGCAAGGTCGTCGTCTGTGACGCCGACACCGGGGAGATCCTCCGTCGGGGCCGCGCCGCCCATCCCGACGGCACCGAAGTCGCCCCCGAGGCCTGGTGGCGGGCGCTCCTCGAAGCGGGCGACGGTCTCCTGGACGGCGTGGACGCGGTGGCGGTCGCCGGCCAACAGCACGGTCTGGTGGCCCTGGACGCGGCCGGGCAGCCGGTGCGCGCGGCGCTGCTGTGGAACGACACCCGCTCGGCCGGGGCCGCGGCGGACCTCGTCGACGAGCTCGGCGGGCCGGAGAAGTGGGCCCGGGCCGTCGGCACCGTACCGGTCGCGGCCATCACCGTCGCCAAGCTGCGCTGGCTGGCCGAGCACGAGCCGCACAACGCACACCGCACCGACCGGGTGCTGCTGCCGCACGACTGGCTGACCTGGCAGTTGTGCGGCGGCCCCGGTACCGGTGCGGAACCGGTCACCGACCGGGGAGACGCCTCCGGTACCGGCTACTGGTCGCCGGCCGAGGGCGGCTACCGCCGCGACCTGCTCGCCCTCGCCTTCGGCGAGGGCTCCCTCGAACTGCCCCGCGTGCTCGGCCCGTACGAGGCGGCCGGCCGTACCCCGCACGGGGCCCTGGTCGGGCCGGGGACCGGCGACAACATGGGCGCGGCCCTGGGGCTGGGCATCCGGCCGGGTGATGTGGTGATCTCGCTGGGGACCAGCGGTACCGCCTTCGCCCTCGCCGAGCGACCGGCGGGCGACCCCACCGGCGCGGTCGCCGGCTTCGCCGACGCCACCGGCCGCTTCCTGCCGCTGGTGTGCACCCTCAACGCCGCCCGGGTGCTCAGCTCCACCGCCCGTATGCTCGGCACCTCGCTGGACGACCTCGACGCCCTCGCCCGGGCGGCCGAGCCCGGTGCCGGCGGCCTGGTCCTGCTGCCGTACCTGGGCGGCGAGCGCACCCCCAACCTCCCTGAAGCCGCGGGCAGTCTGATGGGCATGCGCAAGGCGAACATGCACCCGCCGAACCTCGCCCGGGCGGCCGTCGAAGGGATGCTGTGCAACATGGCCGACGCCCTGGACCGGCTGCGGGCCCAGGACGTCAGCGCCCGGCGGGTCCTCGTCATCGGCGGGGCGGCCAAGGCCCCCGTCGTCGGCGAGATCGCCGCGGAGGTCTTCGGCACCCCGGTCACCGTGCCGGAACCGGAGGAGTACGTCGCCCTGGGCGCCGCGCGACAGGCCGCCTGGACGCTGGCGGGCACCCCGGAGCCGCCGCACTGGCCGCTCGCCGCGGCCCGGGAGATCCCCGCCCCCGACGACGCCTCCACCGGCCGGCGCATCCGCGCGGCCTACGCGCACGCCCGGTCGACGGTCCACGGCTGACCGCGGGCGCGCGGTGCCCGGGGCGGGTCACCGCGGGGACGGCGTACCGGGCCGCCGGGGGCGGACCCGGGCGATCAGCAGGGCGACGTCATCCGGGTTGTCCGGGTCGCGGAGCGCTTCGAGGAGCCGGTCGCAGGTGTGCTCCAAGGAGCGGTCGGGCTCGCCCAGCAGGTCCAGGAGGAGGTCCAGGCGCTCGTCGAGGGTGTCGTCGCGGGTCTCGACCAGGCCGTCGGTGTAGAGGACCAGCCGGTCGCCGGGGCGCAGGCTGAAGGTGGTGTCCTCGAACGGGACTCCGCCGACCCCGAGCGGGACGCCGCTGGGCAGGTCGAGCAGTTCGGGCGGTTCGCCGTGGCGCAGCAGCGCTGGGGGCAGGTGCCCGGCGACGGCGATGCGGCAGACGTCCTGGTGCGGGTCGTGGACCGCGTAGGCACAGGTGGCGTACTGCTGGAGGCCGGCGGTGATCTTGTCGATGTGCCGCAGTACCTCGGTCGGTGGGATGTCGAGGTCGGCCAGGGTCGAGGTGGCGGTGCGCAGCCGTCCCATGGTGGTGGCGGCGTTGATGCCGCTGCCCATCACATCGCCCACGACGAGCGCGGTCTTGTCCGCCGTGAGCGGGATGACGTCGAACCAGTCGCCGCCGACCTCGCTGGCGGAGCCGGCGGGCTGGTAACGGGTGGCGATCTCCAGGTCGGGCCGGTGCGGCGGGTGGTCCGGGAGCAGGCTGCGCTGGAGGGTGACGGCGGTGTTGCGCAGGCTCTGGTAGAGGCGGGCGTTGTCGATGCACACCGCGGCGCGGTCGGCCAGCTCCCCGGCGAGGGTGAGGTCGTCCTCGTCGAACGGCACGGGGTTGCGGGCGCGGGTGAGGCCGAGCGCGCCGAGGACCTCGCCGCGGGCGATCAGCGGCGTGGTGAGGTACGTGTGGATGCCGGCGTCGGCCAGGAGGGCGGCGGCCTCGGGGTCCCGGGCGATGTGTGACAGGTCCCGGTCGTCGACGTGCGGTATCAGGATCGGGCTGCCGGTGCGCACGCACCGGGTGACCAGCCGGTCGGGCCCGTAGCTGGCGAGGTGCCCGGGCGGGTCCGCGGCACGGACCGCAAGGGTGGGGTAGGCCGCCTTCACCGCGAGGGCCCGGAAGAGCGCGTGCTCGGCGCCCGAGGTGGGGCGACGGTCCTCCAGGACGGAGTCCAGGACGTCGACCGCGGCCACGTCGGCGAGTTCGGGCACCGCGACGTCGGCGAGTTCACGGGCGGTGCGCTCCACCTCCAGCGTGGTGCCGATACGGGCGGAGCCGTCGACGAGCAGGGCCAGGCGCCGCCGGGCGCGGGCGGTCTCGGCGGCCGCGCGATGCCGGTCGGTGACGTCCACCACCAGGCCGGCCACGCCGAGGACCCGCCCGCCGGGGTCCTCCAGCCGGTAGAGCGAGAGCGACCAGGCGTGTTCGCGGTCGGGGTCGGCGGGGGTGCGGCCCACGGTGTACTCGTCGACGAGGGGCCTTCCGGTCTCCAGGACGTGGCGCAGCGCGGCCTCCAGCCGGTCGATGTCCAGCAGTGGCAGTACCTCGCGGACCGACCGGCCGAGGTGCTCCTCGGCCGTGATGCCGTTCATCCGCTCCAGTGCGGGGTTGATCGCCAGGTACCGCAGGTCGGTGTCGAGGACCGCCAGGCCGATCGGGGACTGGGAGACCAGCCGCGTCGACAGGGCGACGTCCCGTTCCACCTGGCGCAGGACCGACTCGTCGGTGGCGATGCCCAGGGCGTAGAGGTCGCCCCGGTCGTCCAGCAGCCGCATGTTGCGGAACTCCACGAGCCGGGTGCTGCCGTCCTTGTGTCGCACCGGGAAGGCGCCGGCCCAGCTCCGGCCGGTCCCCATCACCTCGTTGAACAGCCGGATCACCAGCCCCAGATGCCGCTTGTGGACCAGCAGCCGGCCGGCGTACTCGCCCAGCGCCTCCTGCGCGGAGTAGCCGAACAGCTCCTCGGCCTGCGGGCTCCACAGCACGATCCGGCCCTCGGCGTCCAGGACCACCGCCGCGACGCTGAGCAGGTCCAGCAGCCCGCTGGGCTGCGGCGCCGAGGAGGCCGACGGTTCGCCCGCGGGACCGAAGGGGTCGGCTGTCCTCATCCCCGGCACTCCCTCCGCCTGTGGGCGGCGGCCCGCGGCCCGTCGGTCGCCGGCCGTGGCCTGCGACCGCGGCACACCTCGCCGTGCTTCCATGGTCCCCGGACCTGGGCCTTCGCGCAGCACACGCGGTACGACGGCGGCCCGCCCGGCCGCCCGGCCGCCGTACGGCGGCCGAGAGCGCTCCGGGGTGCCCCTGTCGTCCCGACGCCGGGGCGGGGTGCGACGATGGGCCCTGTCATGGATGCGGGGCAGGTTCTCAGGGGGCTACGCGCCGCGGTGTTCGCGACGGTGTGTGTGCTGCTCGCCGCGCTGGGACACGTGGTGATGTCGGATGCCACGATCCCCGCATGGATGCTGCTCGCGGCCGGGGTGGGAACCGCGGCCGGTGCCTGGTGCTGCGCGGGCCGGGAGCGCGGGCCGCTGGTGGTCGGACTGTTGACCGTCGGCACCCAGGCCGCCCTGCACAGCGCCTTCTCGTTCGGCCAGGCGGTGGCGGCCGGATCCGGCGCCGGCGGCGGGCGGTTGTCGCTGGCACGGCAGTGGGCGGACGCCTTCATGTGTGGTGCGCAGGGGATGCAGATCTCCGACGGTACGGCCGCACGGATGCTCCAGCTGATGCACCGGCAGATGGCCGCCGCACCGGAGATGCACGGGATGCCGGGCATGCCGGGGATGGCGGGCATGGCGCAACCGGGCCGGCTGTCGCCGCACATGGACCACGCGGGCCCGATGACGCACGGCAGCTCGACCGGCATGCTCGCGGCCCACCTGCTCGTCGCGCTGCTCAGCGCGGCGTGGCTGTGGGGCGGCGAGCGGGCGGCGTTCCGGCTGGTCCGCAGCGTGTCGGCGTGGCTGTTCGCGCCGCTGGTCCTGGTGCTGCGGGCGGTACTGCCCGAGGTGCGGCGCGTGGTGCGCACGGCCCGGCAGGAGCCGCGGCGGGCGGTGCAGCAGTTGCTGCTCGCCCATGCGATGTCCCTACGGGGTCCGCCGTATGGGCCGGCTGTCTGCTGACAGCACGGTCGAATTCCCGAGCCGTTGGACGGACGGGCGCTGAAGGCTGCGCACCTGCGCCGAGCGCCGGCGTCCCGGCTCCGACTTCACCGGTCGCCGCCGCGCGCGGGGACCGGACCATGCGAAGGACTCCAGATGATGAATCCTGTCCGGATGTCGGTGGGCGCGGTGCCTGGCTCCGCCGCCGCCGACGCCTGTGCGGGCGGGGCCGGGCGCCCGTCCGGCACCCGTGGATCAACCCGCTCCACCCGCCTGTTCGCCGTCCGGCACGACCGTGCCGGCACCGCGTCGCGCGGACACCGACCGCAGCCGCGCGAGCAGCGCCTCGCCGGCCGCCGGATCGTCCTCGGCCCGCGCCGCGGCACGATCGAGGTGCTCGGTCAGCGCCCGTGCCTGTGCCTCCCACCGTCGGCAGTCCCGGCACCGCGCGAGGTGCGCGTCGAGCCCGCCGGGGGTGAGGCCGGGCGGCAGGTCCTCCCCGTCGAGGCGGGCGGAGAGGGCCGTACGGATGCGCGAGCAGTGCATACGGCCATCCTCCCCGACGCCCCGGAGTACGGCGAGGGACGGTCGCGGTATGCGGGATGACGAGGCGGTGACGGGCTGGGCGCTGGCCGCCCGTGGCGGTGACGAGCGGGCCGTCGAGCAGTTCGTGCGGGCCACCCAGCTCGATGTGCGGCGCTATGTGACGCATCTGAGCGGTGATCCGCAGGCGACCGACGACCTGGTGCAGGACACCTATGTGCGGGCGCTGCGGAGCCTGCCGCGGTTCGAGGGCCGGTCGTCGGCGCGGACCTGGCTGCTGACGATCGCCCGGCGGGTGGTCGCGGACCGGTTCCGGTCCCAGGCGGTCCGGCCCCGGCTGGCGGCGACCGACGACTGGCAGTCGGCGGCGGAGCGGGTGCAGCCGCGCGGGGTGCCGGGGTTCGACGAGGGCATCGCACTGGCCGAACTGCTCGCCGTGCTGGTGCCGGAGCGGCGGGAGGCGTTCGTACTCACCCAGCTGCTGGGCCTGCCGTACGCGGCGGCCGCCGGGGTGATGGGCTGCCCGGTGGGGACCGTACGGTCCCGGGTGGCGCGGGCCCGGGAGACGCTGGTCGGGCTGCTGACCGAGGCGGAGCGGGCGGACGCCGGGCGAGCGGGCGACGAGTCGACCGGTGCGGCCGAGCGGCCCGCGCCGATCGGGCTGCCGGCACCGTCCGGGCGGCCCCGGGCGCTGGCGGGTGCGCCGGCCTGACCGGCGCCGCGCCGGTGCGCCCACCGGTGACGGGGTTCACGGACCGCCGGTGTGCGGCCGTGAACCCCGTTCCGGGGCCTGCCGGGCGGGCGCGACGGCCTCAGCCGCCGGGGCGCACCGCCCGTGCCCGGACGGTCTGCGGTGGGCTGTCGCGGAAGTGCAGGGTGAGGGTGATCCGCTCCCCCGGTGCGAGCGCCGGGGGCGGGCTGATCATGACGTCCAGGGTGGTCGGTGTCATCCGCAGGGTGCCGCCGGCCGGGACGGTGACCGCCCGGACCATGGCCATGCTCCGGGCGTTCCGCCCGATGTCGACGGTGCGGCTGAGCATCGCCCGGTGTCCGGCCGGCCCGGTGACGCCCGTCAGGACGTCGTCCGCGCCGCCGGTGTTGCGGAGGGTGAAGAAGGCGGCGGTGGCCTCGCGGCCGGACGGGACCAGCACCCGGCCCTCGGTGACGGTCAGCCGCGCGGGGGTTCCCGCGTTGCCGGTGGCCGTCCAGGCGGTGAGGGTGCCCAGGGTCGCCAGGCAGGTGAGCAGCGGTACGGCGACGGCTGCCGTGGACGGCCGGTTCATGCGGTCTCCCCCGTGGTGCGGGTACGGCGGCGACCGGCGGGGCCGGTGCCGTGGGCGGGTCGGCGCCCCGTGCCGGCCGGCTGCCAGCCGCGCAGGCGGAGGCTGTTGCCGACGACGAGCAGGGAGCTGGCGGACATGGCGGCGGCCGCCAGCATCGGGTTGAGCAGGCCGACGGCGGCCAGCGGCACGGTGACGAGGTTGTAGCCGAAGGCCCAGACGAGGTTGGTGCGGATGGTGCCCAGGGTGCGGCGGGCCAGCCGTACCGCGTCGGGGACGGCCTGGAGGTCCTCCCGTACGAGGGTGACGTCGGCGGCGCCGATCGCGGCGTCGGTGCCGCTGCCCATGGCGATGCCGAGGTCGGCGAGGGCCAGGGCCGCGGCGTCGTTGACGCCGTCGCCGACGACGGCGACCCGATTGCCCTGCGCCTTCAGGGTGGCGACGAGGGCGGCCTTGTCCTCCGGGCGGGCCTCGGCGTGCACCTCGGTGATGGCGAGGTGACCGGCCACGGTACGGGCGGTGGCCGCCCGGTCGCCGGTGGCCAGGACCGGTCGCAGGCCCAGGCGGCGCAGATGGTCGACGGCGCGGTAGCCGTCGGGGCGCAGGGCGTCGCCGACGGCGAGTACCGCTTCCGGGGTGCCGTCGACGGTGACCTGGACCGCGGTGTGGCCGGCGGTCCCGGCCGCCCGCACCGCGTCCGCGAGCGGCGCCGGCAGGTCGGCGAGATCGCCTGGCCGGGTGCACTCCACCAGGCGCCCGTCGGCCGTCCGGCCCCGCACTCCGTACCCGGGCGTCGCCGCGAAGTCGCCGATGCGCGCGTGGAGTTGGTCGCCCGCCGGGTGGTGTGCACGGGCGTGGGCCACGATGGCGCGGGCCAGCGGGTGTTCGGAGCCCTGCTCGACGAGGGCGGCCAGCCGCAGCACCTCGGCGGGGTCGCGGCCGTCGGGGCGCGCGGTGACGGCGGTGACGGCCATCCGCCCGGTGGTGAGGGTGCCGGTCTTGTCGAGGACGACGGTGTCGATCCGGCGCAGCCGCTCCAGCGCCTGCGGACCACGGACCAGGATCCCGAGCTGCGCACCGCGGCCGGTGGCGGCCAGCAGCGCGGTGGGGGTCGCCAACCCCAGCGCACACGGGCAGGCCACGACGAGGACCGCGACCGCGGCGGTGACGGCGGCCTGGGGGGCGGCTCCGGCGCCGAGCCAGAAGCCCAGGACGGTGACCGAGACGGTCAGCACCGCGGGGACGAAGACGGCGGCGATGGCGTCGGCGAGCCGCTGGATGCGGGTCTTGCCGGTCTGGGCGTCCTCCACCAGCCGGTGGATCCGGGCGAGTTGGGTGTCCGCGCCCACCGCGTCGGCCCGTATCTCCAGCAGGCCGCCGGAGTTGACCGCGCCGCCGACGACCGCCGTGCCGGGGCCCACCTCCACCGGATGGCTCTCCCCGGTGATCAGCGACAGGTCCAGGGCGGAGCTGCCCTCGACGACGGTGCCGTCGGTGGCGACGCGTTCTCCGGGGCGTGCCAGGAAGCGGTCGCCGACCCGCAGCCGGTCGGCCGGGATCCGTCGCTCGTCGCCGTCGGCCGTGCGGACGGCGACGTCCTTGGCCGCGAGTTCGGCCAGCGCCCGGAGGGCGGAGCCGGTGCCGTGCCGGGCCCTGGCCTCCATCCGGCGGCCGGCCAGCACGAACAGCGGTACGCCGACGGCGGCTTCGAGGTAGAGGTGGGCGCTGCCGTCGCCGGCGGTGGGCAGCAGACTGAACGGCATGGTCATCCCGGGCGTGCCGGCCCCGCCGAGGAACAGCGCGTAGCCGGACCAGAGGAAGGACGCCGCCACGCCGAGCGAGACCAGGGTGTCCATGGTGGCGGCGCCGTGCCGCAGGCCGCGCAGCGCGCGGGCGTGGAACGGCGCGGCGCCCCAGACGGCGACCGGCGCGGTGAGCACGAAGCACAGCCACTGCCAGTTGCGGAACTGCCAACCGGGCACCATCGACAGGGCCAGGACGGGGAGCGAGAGCAGGGCGGTGATCAGCAGCCGCTGGCGTTCGGAGCGGGCGCCGTCGTCCGCGGGCTCCGGATGCCGGGCGGACCGGGGGCGCTCCTCGGGGTCCGGCTCGGGGTCCGGTTCGGGCAGCTGCGCGGTGAATCCGGCCGCCTCGACGGTGGTGACGAGGTCGGCGACGGACACCGCTGCGGGGTGGCGGACCGTGGCCCGGCCGGTGGCCAGGTTCACCGTCGCCGCGACGCCGGCCAGCCGGCCGAGCTTCCTCTCGACCCGGCCCACACAGGCGGCGCAGGTCATACCACCGATGGTGAGGGTGGTGGTGCGGGTGGGGTCCGGTGCCTCGGCGGTCCCGCGCTGCCGCGGTCCGGGCGGTGGCTGCGTCATCGGGTGGCCGTCCCCACGGTCACCGGGCGGGGCGCCCCGGCGCCCATGCCGTGCATCCCGCCCATGTCCCCTTCGTCGGCCGGGGTGTTGGGCCCCGTACGGGTCCCGCCGGCGGGGTGCAGTCCTGGGGCGACCGGGCCGGCGAGGGCGCCGGCACCGTAGGACAGCGCGAAGAGCACCGCCAGCAGTGCGATGAAGGCGACGACCGGGCGGGCGGGCAGCAGACGTGCGACGGCGTACGGGCGTTGGGGCCGACTGAGGTCGGCCGGAGAGCTGGACATCGCGCCATCGTGGCAGGTGGGGGCGGCGCCCAGCGGCCGATCGGGGGCCCGGCGGCATGTGAGGTTTGCCCCGTTCCGCCGCCGGAACTCGACGCCGCCGCGGCCCGACTACCTGGGTTTGGTCGGCGTCCCCGCGCCCCCGGTGCGCCCCGCCGGAGCGAATTCCCCCGCTACGGCGGGAACTCGACGCGTCCGCCGCCCGACCTTTCACACGCCGTGCCGTCCTGGTGCGGTCCGTCGCCCGACCAGCGCCGTCAAGGAGAACCCCATGTCCGCACTGCCCGACCCCGTCGAGCCGCACCGGGCCGAGGACAGACACGATCCCGCCCCCTGGAGCAGCCCGGCGGAGGAACGCCACCGGCCGTTGCCACTGTACGGAGCGGAGTACACCCGCGATCCCTATCCGCTCTACGCCGAGCTGCGGGCGCGCGGCCCGGTCCATCGGGTGCGCTTCCCCAGCGGGGTGTGCGCCTGGCTCGTCACCGGCTACCGGGCCGCCCATCAGGCGCTGACCGACGCCCGGTTGGGCAAGCACCACTCGCGCGGCAATGCGGCCTGGCGGGCCCGCGCCTCGATCATGCCCGAGCCGCAGCACTCCCAGCTCCAGGTGCACCTGCTCCACCAGGACCCGCCCCGGCACACCGAGCTGCGCCGGCTGCTCACCGATGCCTTCGCCCCGCAGCGGGTCGAGTCGCTCCGGCCGCGCTTCCAGGCGATGGCCGACGCCCTGCTCGACGCGCTTCCGGAACGCGGGGAGGCCGATCTCGTCGAGGCCTTCGCCGCCCGCTTCCCCTTCCAGGTGCTCGCCGACGTCATCGGACTGCCGACGGAGTTCGCGGACCGTTTCGACCGGGACTGGGGCAAGGTCGTCCAGCCCGTCGGTCCGACGGACCCGGGCCGGCCGGCGTACGAGGCGCGGCTGCGCGGACTACAGCAGTACATCGCCGATCTGGTCGTCCACAAACGTCTGGAGCCGGGTGAGGACCTGCTCTCCCGGCTGGTGTCCGCACGCGACGACGGGCACCTCGGCCAGGAGGAGCTGGACTCGATGGTCTTCCAGTTGCTGGTCGCGGGCCAGGAGCCGGTCACCCACCAGATCACCACCGCCCTGGTCACCCTGCTGCGCCACCCGGAGCGCCTCACCGAACTGGCCGGCCGTCCGGAGCTGCTGCCCCGCGCCGTCGAGGAACTCCTCCGGTACGACAGCGCCTTCGAGCTGACGACATGGCGGTTCTTCGCCGAGGACACCGAGCTGCACGGCACCCGCATCCCGGCGGGCGACTCCGTGATCGTCTCGTTGTGCGCCGCCAACCGCGACGGCCGGCAGTTCGCCGATCCGGACGCCCTCGACTTCGAGCGCTCCCCCAATCCGCACCTCGCCTTCGGCCACGGCATCCACTTCTGCCCCGGCGCCGCGCTCGCCCGGATCGAGTTGCAGATCGCGCTGGGTACCGTGCTGCGACGGCTGCCGAACCTGCGGCTGACCGTCCCCGACGACGAACTCCGCTGGATACCGGCGGTGTTGGCGCGAGGGGTCGACCGACTGCCGGTCGGCTACGGCCCGGCCGGTGCCTGCCCGGTGACGAACGGGCCGGTCGCCGCGTGCTGATCAGCTCCACCTCACCGCACTCCGGCCCGAGCACCGACGTCCGGGCCGTCTGCGCGGCGGTGCTCGCCACCCTGCTGCCGTACCGGCGCGCGTTGGACGCCGCGCACGAGGACGCCCCGGAGGCCTTCCCCGCCCAACTCCGCCAGCTCGCTGCCCCGGTGGCGGCCGGTGCGCCGATCCTGTTCACCCTGCCGGGCTTCCCTTGCAAGTCCCCCAACCCGGCCAAGGTGCTCGGCCGTCTGCCGGACGAGGGCGAACGGCTGGCACTGCGCTTCCTGGACGCGCTGTGCGCCCGGGTCGCGGCCGTCCATCCGCCCGGCGCGCGGGTGGTCATCTGCTCGGACGGGCACGTCTTCAGCGACCTCATCGGGGTCCCCGACCCGCACATCGACGCCTACGCCGACGCGCTGCGCGCCCTGATCCGCGCCGAGGGCCTGACCCGGCTGGACGTATTCGACCTGCGCGAGGTGTACGGGGACGGGTTGTCGCACGACGACAAACGGGCGCTGGTCGACGCCGACCACGCCCCGGAGCTGGAGAGCCTGCGGTCCCTGACCCGCAGCGACCTGTCGACCCGTCGGCTGTACCAGGGCATCACCCGGTTCCTCTTCGAGGACACCGCCGCGTTCGCCGGCACCCGCTCGGCGCTGCAACGCGACTGCCGCCGTCGGGCGTACGGCGTGATGCGCCGCAGCAGCGCCTGGGGTGCGCTGGTGGACGTCCACCATCCGGGGGCGTTCCGGCTGTCGATCCATCCGCAGCCGCGGGGCTCGGCCAAGTTCGGCATCCGGCTGCTCGACGCACCCGATGTGTGGCTGACCCCCTGGCACTCCTGCGTGCTCGAACACCCTGACGGACGGCGGGAGTTGATGCACCGGGCGGCCGCCGAGCGGCTCGGCCGGCCGGTGCTGCGCGAGGGCCGGCCGAGCCACTTCGTGGCGGGGTAGCGGGAGACGCTCGGTGGACGTCGGGGTGGTGCGCCCGGGTCCCGGGCGATTCCCGGGAAAGGCTGCGGGCGCCGGTGTTGATCACTAGATTCTCCCTCGTCCCACCTGATCACCACGGCCGATCGGAGGCAGCATGTCCGTGCGGCAGCTCGGTGTGCCCGCAGATCTGGAGACACCACGTCCCCTCCCGGCACGTTCGCCGGTTCCCCAGCGGATCAGCGCCGTCGGGGCCACCGCGGACCTGAGCCGGGTGGCGGTCGCGACGGCCGCGCCGTGGTTCCGGGAGTTCACCGCAGTGCTGCTGCTGGCGGAGGGAGCCGTGACCCGCCTCGCCGTTCCCGGGCGTCGGGACATCGTGGACCTCGTCTTCGATCCCGACGGATCGGCGCTGACCGCCATGGCCGACGGCAACTCCGTCTACCGCTGGGCGCTCGACGCGCCCGGTGAACCGTTCCGCCTCGGCATGACCGGCAGCGGCGGGTCGCGTGACCTGCCCCTCGCCCAGGCCGCGGTCGGCGGCCGGTCGTTCGCCACGGCCAACGCCTTCACCCGTAACGTCGTGGTGCGGGACGCGGCGACCCGGCACGTCCTCCACGAGGTCAGTGAGGCCTTCAAGGGCCTCGCGTACGACGAGCGGGTGGAGGGCGAAGGGACCGTCGCCCTGAGCGCCGACGGATCCCGGGTTGCCTTCTCACGCCCCCGCCGGACGTTCTACAAGGAGGACGAGGGGGTCGTCGTCCAGCAGGTCGACGGCGGAGCACACACCGAGTACCGCACCGGCATCCGCTGGACGAACGGGCTGGCGTTCCGCCCGGACGGTGCCGCGCTCGTCGCCGTGGGCACCCGACCCGACGAGACGGTGGCCACCGTCGTCGACCTGAACGACCCGGCGGGCGAACCCGAACCGGTGGTCCTGCCGACGGACGAGCGCGTCGACCGGGTCAACCTGCGGCCCGTGTGGTGCGGAGCCGAACCGCGCGTCCCGATCGTGGGCCGCGGCCGGGTCACCGTCTGGAACCTCGGCACCGCCTCCGCCCTCCGGTCGGTGCCGGTGCCAGGCCCGCGGATCGCCGCGGCGCTCACCCCCGACGGCCGCACCCTGGTGATCGCTTCGCCCGACGACGGCGTGCACGCCCACCCTCTCCCGTCACCGTCCGGAACGAAGGACCCCAGCGATGAGCGCCGTTGACGAACTCCTGAACGCACGCCCGACCGCGCAGGTCTGGCACGAGGTCTGCCTGCGTCTCGCCGAGATGGACGAGACGGAACTGGCCGCGGTCACGCCCCGGGTGCTGTCCTGGCCCGCGCAACAGCGCCCGATGCCCGACGACTGGTGGGCCCGGTGGACGGCGGGCGACGTGCGCCCGTACCACTCCCTCGCCGGAATCCGGCCGCTGGGAGCCCTCGCCGACGTCCAGGCGGGCCGGGCGCTGTCCAAGGCCGGGGTCTCCGTCGACGCCTACATCGACGCCACATTCGACGGCGAGGACGAGGACGATGATGACTACCAGGCGTCCTTCCCGTACGGGGCGACCGCGGTGGCGGCACCGTCCGGCCTGTCCTGGCTGGCGTTGGGCGCGGCGGCCGAATGGCACCACAGTGGCGGGGACATCGTCGGCTGGAGCACCCTGGAGAACGGTCGGCTGACATCGTTCCTCTCCGGATCCCACTACCACGACGAGCCCCATGACATGCAGATCAGCCCGGACGGTCGGACGGTGGTGACTGCCGTCGAAGGCCGCTGGCACGCCTGGTCCGCCGCGACCGGAGAGGAACTGTGGGTCCTTCCTGAGCGCTCCGGACCGGACGACCACGACGAAGAGCTCGACGAGGACGACGAGTTCGAGGACGAAGACGAAGAGGACGACGAGGACGACGCCGTCCTGAGCATGGACGATCTGGTCCGGATCGGCTTCAGCGGCGACGGTCGCCGGGTGGCCGCCGCAACGTGTAGCTCCGGTACGGTCGCGGTGATCGCGACCGAGACCGGCCAGGTGCTGCTCAACGTCCCCACCGGGCAGGAGGCGTTCGGCCCCGTCGCGCTGGACGCCGACGGCGAGCTGGTGGCGCACGCGTCGCCCGAGGGCCGCGTCGTGGTACGTGCGGTCGACGGAGGTGCCGTACTGGCCACCGCGGCAACCGGGCTCACCGAGGTGAACGCCCTCGCCTTCGCCCCGGACGGAACCGCCCTGTTCGCGGTGGGCGACACGGCCGCGCACGCCGCGGACCCGGATGCCCGCGTCGGCCCGGCCGCCTGCCTGCTGCACCTCGTTCCGTCCCCGGACCAGCTGTCCCTCACGGTCGGTGGGCTGGTCCGGCCGACGGAACTCCCGGGCGAGCCCGCCCCTCGGTCGCCGATCGCCAAGGCCGCGACCCGCGCCGTGTGGACCGACCGCCGCCCGCTCGCCTTCGTCGTAGGCCACGGCTCGGTGCTCTTCGATTCCGACGGCCGGACGCTGTGGGCGGACCCGGGCAACCAGATCGTCTCGTTCACTCCCGACGGGCGGGCGATGGTGACCGTCGGCGAGACCGTCGAAGCATGGTTCCTGGCCGGCCTGGCCCTGCCGGAGCGGATCGGTCCGGTCCCGACCGACGGCTCATCGGCCGGCGCACGAACGCAGGTCGGGTAGGAGCCGGGCACAACGGGGGCCGCCGCCGGCTCGTTCATCCTTCCGCGGTCGACGGCGCCTCCCGGTGGTCGAAGGCGATCAGCACGTCGCCGGTGAGCGGATGGTCGGTCACCGCGGCGCGCACCCCGAACACCTCGGCCAGCAGCCGTGGAGTCAGCACCTCGCGGGGCGTGCCGGACGCCACCAGCCGCCCGGCGTGCAGCACGTGCAGCCGGTCGCACAGGGACGCCGCGGCGTTCAGGTCGTGCAGCGAGATCAGCGTGGTGCGGCGCTGGGCGCGCAGCAGGGTGAGCAGTTCGACCTGGTGCCGTACGTCGAGATGGTTGGTGGGCTCGTCCAGCACCAGCACCTCCGGGTCCTGGGCGAACGCACGGGCCAGCAGGGCGCGTTGCCGCTCGCCGCCGGACAGCGCGGCGAACCGGCGGGCGCCCTGCCCGGCCAGGCCGACGGCGGCCAGCGCCGCCGCCACGGTCTCCCGGTCGGACCGGTCCTCCCCCGCGAAGGCCCGCTTGTAGGGCGTACGGCCCATGGCCACCACCTCGTGCACGGTCAGCTCGAAGTCGCTGCCGCGCTCCTGCGGCAGCGCGGCGACCTGCCGGGCGGTCTGCGCCGCGGTGAGGCTCCGGAGGTCGGTCCCGGCGAGCAGCACCCGGCCGGCGGCGGGCCGCAGATGGCGGTAGACGGTGCGCAGGACGGTGGACTTACCGCTGCCGTTGGGGCCGATCAGCCCGGCGATCTCGCCGGACGCGGCCAACAGGCGGACCCCGGCGACCACATCGCGGCCGGCGTAGCCGACGTGCAGGTCCTCGATCTCGACGTTCACCCGCCCACCGCCGTCCGCCGGTCCAGCATGACCAACAGGACGGGCGCGCCGATCATCGCCGTCACCACGCCGACCGGCAACTCCTGGGTGTCCAGTGCGGTACGGCACACGACGTCCACCACGACCAGCAGCAGCGCCCCGGTGAGCGCGGACAGCGGCAGCAGCCGCCGGTGGTCGCCGCCGATGAGCATCCGGCACAGGTGCGGCACCATCAGCCCCACGAAGCCGATGGCTCCGGAGACCGCCACCAGGACGCCGGTCAGCAGAGCGGTCACCACGAACAACTCGCGGCGCAGCCGGGCGACGTCCACGCCCACACCGGCCGCCGTCTCGTCGCCCATGAGCAGCGCATTCATCGCCCGGGCGCGGGCCTGGAGGGCCAGCAGCCCGGCGGCGACCGCGAGCACCGGCAGCCACAGCACGCTCCAGGTGGCCCCGCCGAGGCTCCCCATCAGCCAGAACAGCACGCTGCGGGTCTGTTGCTCGTCACCGGCCTGAAGCACCAGGTAGCTGGTGAACCCGGACAGGAACTGCCCGATGCCGACGCCGGCCAGTACCAGCCGCAGGGGCGCGAAACCCTCTTGTGAGTGACGGCCGCGCCGCGCCACGCACCACACCAGGGCGAACGCACCCAGCGCACCGGCGAAGGCGGCCGCCGACAGCCCCAGCCCCAGCACCCCACCGGCGCTCGCGCCCAGCACGATCGCGGCGACCGCGCCGAGCGAGGCGCCGTTGGAGATGCCCAGCAGGTACGGGTCCGCCAGCGGATTGCGCACCAGCGCCTGGGTCGCGGTCCCCACCAGGCCCAGCCCCGCGCCGACCAGCGCCGCCAACAGGGCGCGGGGCACGCGGAGTTGCCACACGATCAGGTCGTCGGTGCCCGGGCGGGGTGCGGCCCCGGCGAGCCGCGCGAACACCACCGACCAGACGTGGCCGGGGGCGATGTCGGTGGAGCCGAGCGAGACCGCGGCGGTGAGCGCCACCACCAGCGCCAGGCCCAGCCCCAGGGCGAGCAGCCCGGCGCGCGGGTTACGCGCCGGGCGGCCCCCGACCGCGGCGTGGGCGGTCGGGTCGTCGAGCACGGAGGCCACTACCGCGCCGCCTTGAAGCGGGTCGGGTGGACCGTGCGCGCGATCTGCTCGACGGTGTCCGCGTTGCCGACGCCGGCGATCGTGGTCCGCTCCGAGCCGATCCGCAGGAAGTGCCCCTTGCGCACGGCGGTGAGCCCCTTGGTGGCCGGGAAGCCCTTCAGGAACTCCTCGGCCTGGTCGTACGCCGCTTCGGTGGCCGCCGCGTCGCCGCGGTTGCGTACCCCGAGCTGGATCCAGTCCGGGTCCTTGGACACCACGTCCTCCCAGGAGACCGGTGTGAAGTCGCCGTCACAGCCGTCGAAGACGTTGCGGGCGCCGGCCTGGTTGATCACGGCGTTGGCGACCTGCTTGCGGCAGACGGCGACGGGCTGCTTGGTGCCGGCGTCGTAGTCGAAGAAGAAGTAGGTCGGCCGCCGGTCCCGCGGGAGGTCGCCGACCGCCTTGCGCACGGCGGCGACCTTCGCCCGCATGCCCGCCACGAGCTGGTCGGCGCGTTCGGAGGTGCCGGTCACCGCGCCCAGCCGTTTGATGTCCTCCTCCACCGAGGACAGGTCGCGCTGCGGCTTCGCGGCGGTCGGCGCGCAGGCGGTGGACGCCAGGTAGATGTGCTTGATCCCCGCCGCACCGAACTCCTCCGGGGTCGGTGCGTCGCCCGCCCCGCCCATGGCGTTCATCGACGCGAAGGTGTCGATGTAGAGGTCGGCGCCCGATCCGAGCAGCTTCTCCTTGGGGATGAGGTGCTCGCCCAGCACCGGCACCTTCTGGGCCCGCGCCCCGAGGTCGCCGGGCAGGGTGCCCTTGCCGGGCGGGAATCCGGTGCCGATGACCCGGTCGCCGGCGCCCAGGCGCAGCAGCATCTCCAGGGCGGCGGCATTGCTGGTGACGATCTTCCGGGGCGCGGACGAAAAAGTGGTCCGGGCGCCCTTGCAGTCGGCGATCTGCACCGGAAAGCCGGAGCCGCCGCGTCCGGAGGCACCGGTGTCCTTCCCCGTGTCCGTACCTCCTCCGCCGCCGCACGCGGTGGCGGCCAGCGCGACGACGACCGCCAGACCGCACAACTTCCCAGAACGCATGGTGCTTCTCCCCTACCCGTCACCGGCCGATCCCCCGGCCGTCGCACCGGCCGGATCGCCGGCCGGCGGGCCGCAGGCGCGACCCGGCACAGGTAGTCGCCCGGATGCGGGGCACGGTTCCAGGGCTGCGGCGTCCTTTTCGTGGCGCGGGTGGTGCCGCGGCACGCGCCCGGCGGTCACCGGTCACCGGTCGCCGGCCGGTGCGGGCCCTGGTCAGGGTTCGAGGCCGCTGCCCTGGGGGCCGTAGAGGTCGAGCAGGCGGGTGCGGGTGCCGTGCAGCCGGTCGGCGACCGTCTCGGCGACGTAGCGGTACATCGCCCGGCCGAGCACGGCGTCGGACTCGCACAGGGCGCGGACGGCCTCGGCGTCGAACTCCTCGGCCTCCACCGGGCCGACGGTCTCGGCGCCCAGGTGCCAGAGGTACGGCGGGAAGAGCCAGGACCAGCCGAGGAGTTCACCCCGGCCGAGGGTCTCGACGACCGCGGCGCGTCGTCCGGGGACGTGCTGGTCGAGGGCGACCTGTCCGCTGCGGATGATCCAGAACCGGTCGGCGCGCTGGCCCTCCTCGAAGAGCCGGGTGGTGCGGGGCAGCGACACCTCCTGGGCGATCTCCTCCAGCCGCCGGCGCCGGTCCGGCGGCATCGCCTCGAACAGGTCCTTCGCCGTCACCATCTCGTCCTCCGTCCGCTGCCTGCCTTGCAAGATATGCGGTGGTCCGCGGGGATACGGGGAACGGCTCGGCCGGGCGGGGCGGTCGCCACCGGGATGCCGGGGACGGCGGCCGCCCGCCGGGCCGTCGCCACGCCACGCCACGCCAGGTCAGGTCAGGTCAGGTCAGGTCAGGTCAGGTCAGGTCAGGTCAGGTCAGGTCAGGTCAGCTGACGCCGTACCAGATCGTGCAGCCGGCCGCCGGCGTCGGCGAGCAGCTCGGCCGGGGCGCCCTGTTCGACGATCCGGCCGCCCTCCATGACGATGACGCGGTCGGCGTCCATCACGGTGGACAGCCGGTGGGCGATCACCAGGCGGCTGGCGCTGAGCTTGCGGGTGCTGTCGATGACGATCCGCTGGGTCTCGTTGTCCAGGGCGCTGGTGGCCTCGTCGAAGAAGAGGATCCGGGGGCGGCGGATCAGTGCCTGCGCGATCATCAGGCGCTGTCGCTGGCCGCCGGAGATCGCGCCACCGCCGGAGATCATGGTGTGCAGGCCCATCGGCATCCGTTTGATGTCCTCGGCCAGTCCCGCCATGTCGGCGGCCGCCCAGGCCTCCTCCTGGGTGAACGCCTCGGTGCCGCAGATGCAGTCCAGGAGGGAGCCGGTGAGCGGCTGGGCGTTCTGTAGCACGACCCCGCACTGGCGACGGACCGCTGCCTGGTCCAGGGCGGCGAGGTCCTGGCCGTCGTACAGGACGCCGCCGGAGGTCGGCTTGTCGAAGCCGATGAGGAGCCGCAGCAGGGTGGACTTGCCGCAGCCGCTGGGGCCCACGACGGCCACGAACTCGCCGGGCCGGACCTCGAACGAGACGTCGTCGAGGACGAGCGGGCCGTCGTCGGTGTAGCGGAAGGAGAGCTTCTTGGCCTCGATGCCGCCGGAGAGGGTGCCGGGCTGGGCGCTGGCGCCGCGTACCTCCGGTGCCTCGTCCAGCACCGGCTTGACCTGCTCGAACATCGGCAGTACGGCGGCGGTGGCGACGAAGGCGCCGGTGATCTGGGTGACCGAGGTCAGCAGCATGGTCACCGCGGTGTTGAAGGTGAGGAAGTCGCCGGCCGACATGCTGCCGCGGGCCGGGCCGGCCAGCAGCATGAACAGGGTGAGCGAGCACAGCGGCAGGTAGACCGCGTTGAGGACGGTGGTCAGGTTCTTGATCCGGCCGGCCTTCTGCTGGAGTTCGCGGGAGCGGGCGAACTCCCGGGCCCAGGCGGCGTAGGCGAAGCTCTCGGCCGCCGCGACCCGCAGCTTGGGCAGTCCGCGCAGGGTCTGGAAGGCCTGGTTGTTGAGCTTGTTGCCGAGCTTGACCAGCCGCCGCTGCCAGCGCAGCTCCCACAGGCCCAGGGCGAGGAAGACGGCCCCGATGACGAGCAGCATGCCGATCGCGGCGAGCGCCAGCGGCACGCTGTAGGCGAGCAGCAGCACGAGGTTCATCGCGCCGACGGTGGTGGCCTGCACGGCCACCGGACCGACGCCGGACAGCACCCGGCGGATGCTGCTGATCCCCATCGCGGCACTGGCCAGCTCTCCGGTGGAGCGTTCGGTGAAGAACCTGGTCGGCAGCCGCAGCAGCCGGTCCCACACCGCCGGTTGCAGGGCGCTCTCGATCCGGCCCTCCATCCGCAGCACGGTGAGGTTCTGCAACAGCATGAACGCGGCGGAGACGACGCTGCTGACGATGACGGCCAGCGCCACCTGGACGATCGGGCCCCGCTCGGCGGCGGGCACATACACCCCGAGCACCTTTCCGGTGGCGAGCGGGACGAGGGCACCGAGGGCGACCGTCACCAGTCCGCCGACGGCCAGGTTGCGGACGTCCGTCCGGGTGTCGCGCAGGCTGAAGCGCATCAGCCGCCAGACGCTCATCGGCCGCTCCGGCAGCGGCCGGTAGAACATCACGGCGCGCGGCTCGAACTCCTCGGCGTTGTCCGTGCCGATGCGCAGCCGCAGTCCGGAGGCCGGGTTGACCGCCTCGTAGCGGCCCCGGCGCCACAGCAGCGCCACCGGGGCTCCGGACTTGGCGCGCCGGCCCACCAGGGGGCCGGTGTTCGTCCGCCACCAGCGGCCGGTGAGCCGGACCGCGCGGGTGCGGATGCGGGAGCTGACGGCGATCCGCTCGACGGGGGTGATGCGGTCGTTGACCGCGCCGCCCTTCGGGGGCTCGGTGAGGGTGATCCCGGCCGCCTCGGCGACCGCCCGGCAGACCGCGAAGGTGGCGTCGTCGCCGGCCCGGTTCGCCGCCTCGCCGCCCCGCCCGGAGCGGTCCTGACGGCCGATCGAGGCGAGCAGCGCCTGGTCGGCCCGCTCGCGGACGGCCTCGCCGGCCTTGACGCCGGCCGCCGCGCGGTCCTGGTGGGCACGCTCCAGCTGCTCGATCCAGCGGTCGACGGCGGACAGCAGCCGGTACTGCTGGTTGACCATCCGCTGCCACAGCTCGGGGTCCACCAGCAGATCGGCCGCCGCCTCCGCGCTGTAGGAGGCACCGTACTGGACGCTGCCGGGCGGGACCGGCATCCACAGCACATCGTCGTCGGCGACCGCGTCGTCGCCGGGGCGGCCGTCCAGCGGTGCCTCGAACAGCACGCCCAGGCTGCGGGCGGTGCCCAGCGCGAAGGCGTGCTCCAGCGGGGAGGGGCCCTGACCGCCCTGAGGGCCGTACGCCGGGTGGTGGCCGTAGGAGCCGCCCTGCGCACCGTACTGCGCAGCGGCCCCGCCGTCCGGGTACCCCGCGTACTGCCCGTACTCCCCCTGCTGCCCGGGTTCGGCGTACTCGTGGCGGGGCAGCTCGCGCAGCGGGATACGGCGCAGGGCGCAGTGCTGCGAGGGGCGGCCGAGCAGGGTGTGCTGCGGGCCGTGGACCGGGCCGAGCAGCAGGGCGCCGGCTTCGAGCCGGCCGAGGAAGTGCCAGTGGCCCTCCGCGGCGGCGTCGACCGCGAACAGGTCGAGCGAGCCGCCGGTGACCAGCCACACCACCTGCGGCCCTTCCAGGGGGACGCTGCGCAGTCCGGTGCAGTCGACGGGCGCGCCGAGGCCGCCGAGGGCCTGCGTCACCGCGTCGCTCCCGCCCGGGTCGGCGACCGGGGGCGGGACCGACGGTCCGGACTGCGGCATGGCTGACACCTCAGTGCTCCTTGACCAGCTCGGCGTAGGCTCCTCCGGCGGCGACCAGGTCCTCGTGGCGGCCGCGTTCGACGACCACGCCGTGGTCGAGGACCACGATCTCGTCGCTGTCGCGGACGGTGCTCAGCCGGTGGGCGATGACGACGCAGGCGCAGCCGCGCCGCCGCAGGTTGTCCATGATGATCTGTTCGGTCCGGGCGTCCAGGGCGCTGGTGACCTCGTCGAGGACCAGGATGCTGGGGCGCCGGACCAGGGCCCGGGCGACCTCCAGGCGCTGCCGCTGCCCGCCGGAGAAGTTCCGGCCGTCCTGCTCGACGCGGCTGTGGATGCCGTCCGGGCGCCGGGCGATGACGTCGTCGTAGAGGGCCGCGTCCTTCAGGGCGGTGACGACCGCCTCGTCCGGGATCGACGGGTCCCACAGCGCCACGTTGTCGCGGACGGTGCCCTCGAAGAGGAAGACGTCCTGGTCGACGAAGGAGACCGAGGCGGCCAGCGCGCTGCGGGAGAGGTCCTCCAGCCGCTGCCCGTCGATCCGGATGGTGCCTTCCCACGGGCTGTAGAGGCCGGAGATCAGCCGGGAGACGGTGGACTTGCCGCTGCCCGAACCGCCGACGAGGGCGACCTGCCGGCCCGGGCCGACGGCCAGTGAGAAGCCGGTGAGCAGCGGTGCGTCCAGCGGGCTGTAGCCGAACGTGATGTTCTCCAGCGTCACATGGCCCTTGAGGCGCCGGAGGTCGGCGTCCGAGCCGGGGCGGGAGGAGAGGCTGTCGGCCGGGAAGGATTCGACGTCCTTGAGGCGGGCCACGTCGGCGGCGAAGTCCTGGATCCGGCCGGCTACCCCGTTGAGGCGGGTGATGGGCGCGGTGAAGCGGGTCACCAGCGCCTGGAAGGCGACCAGCAGGCCGATGGAGATATGCCCCTCGACGGCCCGCAGGCCGCCGATCCACAGGATGAGCGCGCTGTTGAGGGTGGCGAGGGTGGGGGCGACGACCGCCAGCCAGGCGCTCGGCACGCCGAGCCGCTGCTGTACCTCCAGCGTGGTGGCGTGCTGGCCGGCCCAGCGGCGGAAGTAGCCGTTCTCGCCGCCGGTGGCCTTCATCGTCTCGATGAGCTGGAGACCGGTGTAGGCGGTGTTGGTGAGTTTGGCGGTGTCGGCGCGCAGCCTCTGGGTGTGGGTGGCGCGCAGCCGGACCACGATGCGCATCGCGACGACGTTCAGCAGCGCGATGCCCACGCCGATGACGGTCAGTTGGGGGTCGTAGGCCCACAGCAGGACGGCGTAGAGGACGACCACGATGCCGTCCACGCCCGCGGCGGCGAGGTCGCGGGCCAGGGTCTCGGCTACCGCGTCGTTGGACTGGAGGCGCTGGACCAGGTCGGCCGGGCTGCGCTGGGCGAAGAAGGTGACCGGCAGGCGCAGCAGATGGCGCAGGAAGCGGGCGCTGGTGAGGGTGGACGAGATGATCCGGCCGCGCAGCAGGTTCGCCTGTTGCAGCCAGGTCAGCACGGCGGTCAGCGCGACCATCGCGGCCATCGACGCGAAGAGCGGCCCCAGCAGCGAGGTCTGGTTGCCGATCAGGAACATGTCGATGTACGTACGGCTGAGCGCGGGCACCGCGGCGCCGACCGCGACCAGCAGCAGACTGGCGAGCAGCGCGGCCAACAGGGTGCCGGTGGTGCCACGCATCCGGGCGGGGACGGCGCTGAGCACACCGGGCCTGCGTCCGCCCTTGCGGAAGGACTCGGACGGCTCGAAGACCAGGGCGACACCGGTGAAGCTGGTGTCGAAGTCCTCCATCGGCACGAAGCGGCGGCCCTTGTCGGGGTCGTTGATGTGCACCCCGCGGCGGCCGAGGCGGCGGCCCGTGCCGTCGTAGACGACGTAGTGGTTGAACTCCCAGAAGAGGATGGCCGGGGCCTGCACCTCGGCGAGCGCGGCCGGCTCCATCTGCATGCCCTTGGCCGTCAGGCCGTAACTGCGGGCGGCCTTGAGCAGGTTGCTGGCGCGCGAGCCGTCGCGGGAGACGCCGCAGGCGATCCGCAGCTCCTCCAGCGGCACATGCCGTCCGAAGTGGGCGAGGACCATGGCCAGCGAGGCGGCGCCGCACTCCACGGCCTCCATCTGGAGGACGGTGGGGGTGCGCACAGCCCTGGCCTTCTGGGGCTTGGGAGCGGGCGGCGCGGCGCGACGGGTGCGCCGGGCGCCGGGCGCGGGCTCCGGGCGGTGTCGGCCGCGTCCGGGCGGCGGCAGCTGCGCCTGCGGGGCCGGGGAGTCGTGCGGTGCGGTCACGGCAGCAGCCAATCGATCGGGTGCTGCGCGGCGAGGTGGACGGCGCCGCTGGCCAGCGTCATGGAGTCGACCGGGTAGGGCGGGCCGTCGGAGGTCGACCAGGCGTATCCGGAGGGGTTTTCGGCGGTGTCGAGCCGCACCAGCACCGCGACCGGCGGGCCGTGCTGGGAGAACTGCTCCCCGAGCTGGCTGCTGCCCAGAGCGGCACCGATCCGCTGGCGGGTCTGGGCGGTCCGGCCGACCGCCGTGACATGGCCGCGCAGCACGCCGTACCGCTGGCTCGGGACGGACTGGACGGTGAGGTCGACGGCGGCGCCGACGGGGACGGTGGCGCCGCTCTCGGCCGGTACGTAGAGGGTCGCCGTCAGGGGGTCGCCGGGGTGGGCGACGCGTTCCACGGCGGCCACGTCCGTCCCGGGGCTGACGACCGCGCCGATGGTGGCGACCATCGTGGTCAGCCGGCCCGCGGCGAGGCTGCGGACGACGGCGGTGCCCTGGGCCGTACGGACCTTCAGGACGGGGGCGTTGGCGGCCACCCGCTTGCCCTCGTCGACGAGGACGGCGGTGACCTGGCCCGCGACGGGGCTCTGGAGGATGTAGCTGCCCTGGCCGTGGGTGAGGATTGCGGGTGCGGCGAGGGTGGACGAGACGGTTCCGGTCACCGCCCAGACGGCGGCGGCGATCACGACGAGGACCGTCACGGTCAGCACCAGCCAGCCCTGGGGGCGGGCGAAGCGCACCGGCAGATCGAGTTCCTCGGGCGATTGCAGCTTGGAAAGGGCCTGTTGGCGGAACTGCACGACACTCTTCCCTCAACTGCAATGGTCTGTCAGACGGGTGGTGGCCGGGTGCCCCGGGCCCGGGAGCGGGGTCCGGGGCATCCGGCCGGGCAGGTCGGCAAGGAGGGGGCGCCGACCTGCCGTCGTCACCGCTCAGAGCCGGCTGTGCCGCCCAGCGGCACAGGGCGGATCAGAGACCGCTGACCAGGCCCGTGACGGCGCCGGTGTTCACGCCGGTGGTGCCGCTGACCAGGCCGGTGACCTCGCCGACGAGCGGGGAGACCGGGGCGACGGAGTCAACGGTGCCGGTCACGCTGCCGACGAGACCGCCCACGAGGCCACCGGACACGTTGTCCAGGTCGGCGTCGGAGATTTCCTGGGTCTGAACCTGGGGGGTGGAGTTCATGATGTTTCCCTTCGGATGAATATCTCGAAAAAGCTGCGTCCGGACCGTCCGGTGGGTGGTCCGGGCGCGGCAGCGGGAGTCGGGCGCCCGAAAATCGGGAACCGTTGGGGTGACTCCCGCAGTGCGAAGGATCAAAGCATGCAGGTGCGTCGCCCTGCTAATCGGACAACCGCCGATCCGGGCGTCATCGCACCCTTGAATTACGCAACGTGCACGCACATCCATGGTTCAGTGGCAGCTTCTTCACAACTCCTTCGGTTTCCTTTCCATGGCCAGTCCGGGCGCTCGTTCGACGAACGGGACATTCCCGCACCAAACCGCTGACCCGCAGGTCAGCGGGGTGGTACGACCCGTCCGACCGTGTGCTGGCTGCGCATTCGCTGTGCAGATTTCCTGAAGGCCGTCAATCTTTACGGCACCCCATCACCCGGCCCCGGCGAAGTACGGCGAGCCCCGCCGACCGAACCGGTCGAATGTTGCGCGAGCTTTGCAGGAGTTTTAACGACGCCCGATTCGCCCGGACTTTCGGATGCGGTATTGAGCGGGTTGAACGCATTGCACGGAATCATCAGCACTATCCATAGCCATCCATACGTCTTTCCGATGCAATCGGATCGACCGACCCGAGAACGGACATAACCGCATAACGGCACGGCTTCCGAATCGGCGGGAATGGGCGATTTACCGCCGGTACACCCCCGGTGGCAGCCGGCCCCGGGGTGCGGCACGGTGAAGGGAACCTGGGCCGGCGCATCGGGAAGGAGCCGTACGTGGAGCCCGTCGAGGCGCTGGAGCGGATCGCGTTCCTGCTGGAACGGCAGGGCGCGGTGACCTACCGCGTACAGGCCTTCCGCACCGCCGCCGCGGCGATCGCCGCACTGACCGACGACGCACTGCGCGAGCGCGCCCGCGCCGGCTCGCTGGCACGGCTCAAGGGCCTCGGTCCCAAGACCACCCGGGTGGTCGAAGAGGCGCTCGCCGGTGTCCGGCCCACCTATCTGGCCGGCCTGGAGGACGAGGCGGGCGGGCCGCTGGTCGAGGGGGAACGCGGGCAGCGACTGCGGCGGGCGCTGCGCGGCGACTGCCATCTGCACTCGGACTGGTCGGACGGCGGCAGCCCGGTCGAGACGATGGCCAGGGCCGCCCGCGACCTCGGGCACGCCTGGTGCGTGCTGACCGACCACTCCCCCAGGCTCACCATCGCCCGCGGGCTGACCGCCGAGCGGCTGCGGGAGCAGCTGGCGTTGGTGGCGGAGGTCAACGAACGCCTGGCGCCGTTCCGGCTGCTGACCGGGATCGAGTGCGACATCCTCGACGACGGCACCCTCGACCAGGAACCGGAGCTGCTGGAGCGGCTCGACGTGGTGGTGGCCTCCGTGCACTCCGCACTCCGGATGGACCGGGCCTCGATGACCCGGCGACTGCTGGCCGCGGTGCGCAACCCGCTGGTGGACGTCCTCGGGCACTGCACCGGCCGGCAGATCACCGGCAAGCTGCGCCCGGAGTCGCAGTTCGACGCCGACGAGGTCTTCGCGGCCTGCGCCGAGCACCACACGGCGGTGGAGATCAACTGCCGCCCGGACCGCTTCGATCCGCCGCGCCGACTGCTGCGCCGGGCGCTGGCGGCGGGATGCCTCTTCGCCATCGACAGCGACGCCCACGCCCCGGGCCAGCTGGACTGGCAGATCTACGGCTGCGCCCGCGCCGAGGAGTGCGACGTACCGGCGGAACGGGTCATCACCACATGGACGGAGCGCCAGTTGGCCACCTGGACCGGCACCGGCCGCACACCGCGCCGGTGACCACCGGCGCTCGTCAGGCGGTGGCCGGTGCGACCGCCCGCGGGGCCGGCGTGAGCCGCAGCACGGCCACGTACGCCACCACCACCGCGACGATCACCAGCGGCATGACGGTGAGTCCGCTGCGGCCCATCAACAGCGTGGCCAGCAGCAGCGAGGTCATCGGCAGCCGGAGCATCGCCACACCCATCGCCCCCATGCCCATCGCGAACGCCGCGGTGGCCGACAGGCCGGGCAGGTGGGACAACGCCACCCCGCCCGCGGCGCCGAGGAACAGCGCCGGGAAGATCGGGCCGCCCCGGAACGCGCTCAGCGAGGCGCAGTACGCCAGGCCCTTGCACACCAGCAGGAGCAGCAGCGCCGGCACCGAGTAGCCGACGCTGTCCCCGAACAGCGACCCCAGAGCCGACTGCCCCGAGTAGAGCACCTCGGTGACGGGCTTGCCGGTCACCGCCGTGAACCCGACCGCCAGCGCCCCCACCACCAGCCCCACAACCACCGTGGCCGCCACCCGGTGGCGCACCACGCGCGCCTTGAGCGCCAGCGCCAGGCGCCGGATGCCGGTCCCCAGGAAGGCCGCGGCCAGCCCGATGGCCAGCGCCCAGCCGAACTCCGGGACGGTGGGTTCCGCGGCCACGGGGACGTCGTGCAGCGCCAACGAGTAGGTGCCGAGCCCGGTCCAGTCCCCCAGCCCGGTGAAGATCAGCGCACCGACGCCGGACGCCAGCAGACCGGGCACCAGCAGCATCCCCAGCCGCGGACCGGCCAGGCTCGCCACCTCCATCAGCAGGAACGCCCCCAGCAGGGGGGAGCCCAGCAACGCGCTGATCGCCGCGAAGCTGCCTGCCGCGCCCGCCGCCGCGACGGTCTGCTCCGTCGCATGCCGGTCCAGCAGCCGTACGCCCCCCGCGGCCAGGCCGCCGCCGAGGGCGATGAGCGGCGCCTCCGGGCCGAGCACCGCACCGAACCCGAGCGAGATCAGAGCCGCCAGCGCGATGCCGGGCAGGGCGGAGAGCCGCGGCACGCCGCCGCCCGCTTGCCCGTCCGCCGGCTCATGACCGCCGCCGCCCGGGAGGTGGCGAATGGTCAGCCCGACCAGCAGGCCGGCCACCCCGAGGAGCGGCACCGGCCACCACAGCGGCGTCCCGGCGAAGCCCAGCGCCCGCGGCAGATCGTGCTGGACCAGCGGTTCCAACGCGTGGGCCGCCGCGAGGAAGCCGAACGCGACGGCGCAGACCGGCACGCCGATCACCGCCGCCTGCAACAGCAGCTTCAGATATCCGCGGCTACGGACCAGCGCGAACGGATCCTGCGGCGCACCGGCCGCCGCCTCGCCACCCGGTCCGGTGGGGCCGACCGCCATCGCCTCGCCTCCTCGCCGCCGCCGCCACGAGGAGCCTGCCACCTCCGGCACCGGCCGCCGCGCAGGACGCGGACAGCAGCACCCGAACGCCGCCGCCTCACCCCTGCGACGCCGCCGCCTCCTGGAGCGCCGCCAGTACCGGCCGGAACAGCGGGTGCTCCTCGGCCCCGCGGCGCACCGCGGCGAACACCCGGCGGGTGGGGGCGGCACCGTCGACGGGCCGGACCATCACGCCCGTCAGGTCCATGTCGCGCAACGCCGAACGGGGGACGAGCGCCACCCCGGCCGCGGCGGAGGCGAGCGCGACGACGGCGCGGAAGTCGTCGGAGGAGTGCTCCAGACGGGGCTGGAAACCGGCGTACTCGCAGGCCAGGACGACCACGTCATGGCAGGGGTTGCCCGAGTACGGGCCGATCCAGGGGTCGTCGGCGAGGTCGGCGACGGCCACCCGCTCGGCGTCGGCGAGCCGGTGCCCCGGCGGCAGCACGGCGTCGAAGGGTTCGGCGTAGAGCGGCACCCGGGTCAGCCGCGGGTCGTCCGCGCGGGGCGCGCCCCGGTACTCGACGGCCACCGCCACATCGACCTGCCGGTCGAGGACCATCCGCAGGCTGGCGTCGCCCTCGGCGTCCCGGACCCGGACCCTTATGCCGGGCGTGGAGCGGGCCAGCGCGGTGATCGCGGGGGCCACGACCAGGCCGATGCCGGTGGCGAAGGCCGCCACGGTCACCGTGCCGGCCTCGCCCGAGCCGTAGGCGGCGAGCTCGGACTCGGCGCGCTCCAGCTGGGCGAGGACGGCGTTGGCGTGGGTGAGCAGGATGTCGCCCGCGGCGGTCAGCCGCACCCCGCGGGCGCTGCGCTCCACCAGGCGGTGGCCGGTCTCCTGCTCCAGCGCCGCCAGCTGCTGGGAGACCGCCGACGGCGTGAGGTAGAGCGCGGCGGCCGCGGCGGTGACCGTGCGGTGGTCGGCCACCGCACGGAGGATGTGCAGCCGGCGTGCTTCGATCATGCGGCCATTTTCTCAGGTCGCCGCGGCCGGTCGGCTCACTCGCCGACGGCGACCCCCGCCTCCGCGCTCACCGTGGCCCCTGCCTCCGCGCTCATGGCGGCTCGCGCCGCCACGAAGGCGTCCACCGCGCGGTTGACGTCCTCCGTCGAGTGCGCGGCCGACAGCTGGACGCGGATCCGCGCCTGGCCCTGGGGGACCACCGGGTAGGAGAAGCCGATGACGTACACCCCGCGCTCCAGCAGCAGCTCGGCCATCCGGGCCGCCTCGGCCGCGTCGCCGATCATGACGGGGGCGATGGCGTGGTCGCCCGGGAGGACGTCGAAGCCCTCCGCGGTCATCCGGGAGCGGAACAGCGCGGTGTTGGCGTGCAGCCGCTCGCGCAGCTCGCCGGCCGACTCCAGCAGGTCGAGCACCTTCAGCGAGGCGGCGGCGATCACCGGCGCCAGCGAGTTGGAGAACAGGTAGGGGCGCGAGCGCTGGCGCAGCAGGGCGACGATCTCGGCGCGGGCCGCGACATAGCCGCCGGAGGCTCCGCCCAGCGCCTTGCCGAGGGTGCCGGTGATGATGTCGACGCGGTCCATCACGCCGTGGAGTTCCGGGGTGCCGCGGCCGCCGGGGCCGACGAAGCCGACCGCGTGCGAGTCGTCGACCATCACCATGGCGCCGTAGCGGTCGGCCAGATCGCAGATCTCGCGCAGCGGTGCCACGTAGCCGTCCATGGAGAAGACACCGTCGGTGACGATCAGCGTGCGGCCGGCGCCGCCTTCCGTGGCCTCCTTCAACTGGCGCTCCAGGTCGGCCAGGTCGCGGTTGGCGTAGCGGAACCGGCGGGCCTTGCACAGCCGGATGCCGTCGATGATGGAGGCGTGGTTGAGGGCGTCGGAGATCACCGCGTCGTCCGGGCCGAGCAGCGTCTCGAAGACCCCGCCGTTGGCGTCGAAGCAGGACGAGTAGAGGATGGTGTCCTCCTGGCCGAGGAAACCGGCGATCCGCTGCTCCAGCTCCTTGTGGACCTCCTGGGTGCCACAGATGAAACGGACCGAGGCGAGGCCGTAGCCCCAGCGGTCGAGCGCTTCGTGGGCGGCGGCGACGACCTCGGGGTGGTCGGCGAGACCGAGGTAGTTGTTGGCGCAGAAGTTGAGCACCTCGCCCGGGTTGCCGCCGGCGGTGACCGCGACGGTGGCGGACTGCGGGGTGCCGATGACGCGCTCGGGCTTGTGCAGTCCGGCGGCCCGGATCTCGTCGAGGGTGGTGCGCAGTTCGTCGCGTACGGAGTCGAACATCGGGGTTTTCTCCAGGAGTCGGGGTGGGGCGGACGGGGCCGGGTCAGACAGTCCAGTCGAGGATGATCTTGCCGCTGCGGCCGCTGGCGGCATCGTCGAAGGCGGCGTCGAAGTCCTGGTAGGAGTACCGGCCGGTGATCACGGGCGCGAGGTCGAGGCCGCCTTCGAGCAGCACCGACATCGCGTACCAGGTCTCGAACATCTCCCGCCCGTAGATGCCCTTGATCGTGATCATGGAGGTGACGATCCGGGACCAGTCGACGGGGAATTCCTGGGCGGGCAGGCCGAGTACGGCGATCCGGCCGCCGTGCGTCATGTTGGCGATCATGTCGCGCATCGCCTCCGGTCGCCCGGACATCTCCAGCCCGACGTCGAAGCCCTCCCGCAGCCCCAGCTCGCGCTGGCCCTCGACGACGGTCCGTTCGGCGACGTTGAGGGCGAGGCTGACGCCGACCTTGCGGGCGAGCTCCAGGCGCGGCTCGCTGACGTCCGTGATCATGACGTTGCGGGCGCCGGCGTGCCGGGCCACCGCTGCCGCCATGATCCCGATCGGTCCGGCGCCGGTGATCAGCACGTCCTCGCCGACCAGCGGGAACGACAGCGCGGTGTGCACGGCGTTGCCGAACGGGTCGAAGACCGCGGCGATGTCGAGGTCGACCGGGACCCGGTGCACCCAGACGTTGGTGGCGGGCAGCGCCACATACTCGGCGAAGGCGCCGTCCCGGCCGACGCCGAGGCCGATGGTGGCACGGCACAGGTGGCGGCGGCCGGCCAGACAGTTGCGACATTTGCCGCAGACCAGGTGTCCCTCGCCGCTGACCAGATCGCCGGCCTTGACGTCGGTCACGTCGCGGCCGGTCTCCACCACCTCGCCGACGAATTCGTGGCCGATGATCAGCGGGGTGTCCAGCGCCTGCTGGGCCCAGCCGTCCCAGGCGCGAATGTGCAGATCCGTACCGCAGATGCCGGTCCGCAGCACCTTGATCAGCACATCGCCCGGTCCGATCGCCGGTTCCGGCACCTCCGTGAGCCAGAGTCCCGGCTCCGCCTTCTGCTTGACCAGTGCCTTCACCGCTGCGGCTCCCGAACGAAAGTGTGACCTGCCGGGGGCACGCCCCGGCCGCCCGATCTTCGTCCAGAAATCTTCCGTACCGCGGCCGTGGGGTCCATCGAGGTTTTCTTAAGCACGGTCACAGCTCGCCTTTACGCCCGCCCGGCCACGGCCCGGGGCGGGCCCGGGAGTGTACGACGTCGCGACCGCGAACACCGGAATTCATCACAGCTTGAGTGGCCATGAGACCGGGGTGGGCGGACCTCCGTAGGACTGGATGGCAACCTCGCACGGGTGCCGACGCGACGCACCGCGGCCTCCGTGTGCTTCGTCCTGTGCGTCCCTGGAGGTCAGTCAAGTGAGCCATCGACATGTGAACAAGCGGACGGGCGTCATCGCCGGCGCGGGCGTGGCCGCCATCGCGGCCGCCGCGATCCTGCTCCCCAACGCCAACGCGAGTACGGACCGGCCGGTGGCCCTGCGGACGTTCAGCGCGCCCGCGGCCACCCAGTTGGCGACGGCCCTGAAGGCGGACCTCGGGGGCCAGGCCGCCGGCTGGTACCTGGACGGTGCGAGCGGCCATCTGGTGATGAACGTGCTGTCCGCGGACGACGCCGCGAGCGTCACGGCCAAGGGCGCGGTCGCCAAGGTCGTCCACAACAGCATGACCGCGCTGAAGGCCGGCACGCGCACCCTGCGCGAGACCGCTGCGGTGCCCGGTACGGCGTGGTCGATCGACCCCCGGACCAACAAGATCGTGGTGCTCGCCGACCGGACCGTCACCGGCGCCAAGATGGCCGCGCTCACCAAGGCCACCGGCAGGATGGGCGCGGGCATGGTCACCGTCAAGCGCTCCCAGGGCGAGTTCCGACGGTTCGACGGCGGCGCGGCGGCGGGCTCCTCGGCGGGCGGCGACGACGGATCGGCGGCCGACGGCGGGTCGGCGGCCGACGGCGGCAACGGGCAGGGGAACGGCGGGCAGGGGAACGGCGGAAACGGGCAAGGAAACGGCGGACAGGGGAACGGCGGGCAGGGCGGCGGCGCTGCGGCCGGGCCGATCGGCGGCAGTGCCATCTTCGGTGGCAACGCCCGCTGCTCGCTCGGCTTCAACGTGACGGTCAAGGGCGCCCCGGCCTTCCTGACGGCGGGTCACTGCGGTAATGACTCCCGGACCTGGTCGGCGGACCAGGGCGGCGGTCAGCCACTGGGTACGGTGGCCGACTCCCAGTTCCCGAAGACCGACTTCGCCCTGGTCACCTACGACGACCCGGGTGCCCAGCCGCAGAGCGCGGTCGACCTGGGAAACGGCAGCACCCAGCAGATCACCCAGGCCGCGGAGGCCGCCGTCGGCATGAAGGTGCAGCGCTCCGGCTCCACGACCGGGCTGCACGACGGCACCGTCACCGGCCTGGACGCCACGGTGAACTACGGCAACGGCGACATCGTCAACGGCCTCATACAGACGGATGTCTGCGCCGAGCCGGGCGACAGCGGTGGCTCGATGTTCTCCGGCAACGCAGCCGTGGGGCTGACCTCGGGCGGCAGCGGCGACTGCACCCAGGGCGGCGAGACCTTCTTCCAGCCGGTCACCGACGCGCTCAAGGCCACGGGGGCGGAGATCGGCGCCGGGGGCGGCGGCAACGGTGCGGCCGGTGGTACGTCCAGCGGCGACAACGGCGCGGCCGGCGGTGACAGCGGTGCGTCCAGCGGCGACAACGGCGCAGCCGGCGGTGACAGCGGTGCCGGCGACGGCTCGGGCACGGCGCCCGGTTCGCTGAACTGACCCCGACCGGTTCGCTGAACCAACCGAGCCCGATCCGCTGAACCGACCGCTCACGATCCGTCGGACCAACCACCCGCGATCCGCTGAACCGACCTCGCCAGTCGACCGAACTGACCACGACCACAAGGAGGTTCAAAGGAGGTTCACAGGAGATTCATGGGGCCCCTGAGTGTGGCGGAACCATAGCGACCGCCTGAGGGGCGGTGTCAGAATTGCCGCCCTATTCCGACCCTCCCTCAGGGGCACCATGGCGTCGAACGAACTCGATTCCAACATCCCTGTCTTCCGCGGAGCCGGGCATCTGCTCCGTCTGATCGCCGATCTGGTCCGCCGGCCGCGGCGCCGGGAGTGTCCCGAGCCGGTGCGGCACCGCGGAGTGGCCCAGGGCCGTGAAGGCCTGCCGGTGATCTGCCTGGTCGCCGGGGACGACCACCGCCAACTCGCCAAGGGCATCAGCTACTTCCTCAGCCACGCCGACCCCCGTCGGGTGCCGCACGTGCTCTGCGACCTCGGGGCCGCCGACACCGCGTCGGCCGGCCCCGAGTCCGTCGAGGCGGTCCGCCGCACCCTGGAGCTGCTGGCCCAGGGCTTCGCCCGCAGCGTCAACGGCAGCGACGGCCGGGTCCGCTTCCGCCGGTTCGGCCTGGTCAACTGGCTGATGCAGGCCGGCACGGGGAACGGCCCCGGTCAGCCGGGCGACATGGAGGGCAACGACCACACCCTGCTCCAGGGCCTGCGGGAACGGGAGTTCCGCCGCCGCCGACTGTTCGGACTGCTGCGCTCCCCCGAGACCGAGCTCGCGGTGGACGGCACCGTGCCGTGGTGGGTGTGGCTGTTCGCGGTGCACGTCTTTCCGCTCGCATGGTTCCGGATCCGCCGCGGGCTGGGCCGCGAGTACCGTTGGCTGCTCAACCAGCCCTACCTCGCACCGCGCGATCCAGGTACCTTCACCGGCTTCGCCGAGCGGCTGACCAGCCCGCACAACCAGGTCGAAGACCCGGAACAGCTGCGGAAGTTGATGGTCAACGCCTTTCTTGAGGACCTCCGGGTGGCGTTCCGCCGCCGCTTCTGGCGGCCCCGGACGGCCCGGCGCACCGCGTACTGCGTGGCGCTGCTCGACGGCGTGGCCGCGGACAACTGCGGCTACCCGCTGCTCCGGGCCGTCATCGACGTACGCAACGAGACCGGCGCCTTCGACCCGCTGCTGGTGATCAGCTGTAGCGCCGAGCCGCCGGCCGACGGCACCCAGGTCCGGGCCGACTGGGGCCACAGCTCGCTGTGGGAGCTCACCGACCGGCTCTACGGCGGCTGGCGGGACACCTTCCTCCACCAGGGCCGGGCCCGTAACCGCGCTCCCTGGTACCTACCGGTCACCGTGCCCCGGCTGATGCCGCCGTCCGAGGAGAGCTATGAGCTGACGCGCCGGCTGGAGGTCGCCCAGGACGCCCGGCTGCGGATCCCCGAACCGCCGCTGTGGGCCCGCCGGGTGGTGTCCCTGGCGGCGGTGTGCGGGATGACCCTCGCGCTGCTGGGCACCGGCGGTCTGGTGCTGAGGGCCGAGAGCGCTTACCGACAGGCGCACTGCGGGCTGGGCCGGTTCGACGACGACGCGGACACCCTCCAAACCGCGGAGACCGGCGAGTGCGTCGGCGTGGCGCGGTACGGCTTCACGTTCCACTCGCCCGACCCCTCCCTCGACAAGACCCTCCAGACCATCTACGCCCAGAACCGGCGCGCCGAGGAGGCGCACCGGGCCGCGCCGCAGCGCCCGTTCGTCACCCTCGTCCATCTGTCCGCGCTGCTCAGCGTGTCGGGCAAGCCCACCGGTCAACTCGCCTACGGGCGCGAGGCGTTGCAGGGCGCGGCGAGCGCCCAGTCCCGGCAGCTGCGCAGCACCGGCCCGACCGAGCCGATCCTGCGCATCTTCCCCGCCAACGCCGGGTCGGGGATGCGCTTCGGTACCCGGGTGGTGGACGTCCTGGACCGGTTGCAGCGGCAGGATCCGTCCATCGTCGGGGTCACCGGGCTCGACCAGAGCCGGGAGGCGACCAACCGGACGATTCGGAAGCTGACCGCGGTGGGACTGCCGATGGTGGCCACGACGCTGTCCGCGGACACACTGGTGCGGCAGTCCCCGATGTACTTCCAGGTGTCGCCGCAGAACACCCGGGAGGCCGACGTCGCCGCCGCGTACGCCGACCACCTCGTGGGACGGGGCGCGAAGAAGCCGACCCGGACGGTGCGGATCATCGGCTCCGCCGACCCCAGCGACACCTACAGCAGGACGCTCAGCGAGGACGTCGCCCGGCGCTTCCGGGCCCGTGGGTTCACGGTCGCCACCACGCTGTTCACCCCGCCCCCGGCGCCGGGCGAGGAGCCCTCCTCGGACGCCCCGGGCCCCGGGACGGTCGGCCAGCGGAGCTGTTCGTACCAGGGCGTGGTGTTCTTCGCCGGCCGCTCGGAGGACTTCGAATCGCTGCTCGGCGGCATCAACGAGTCCTGCAACTCCGACCCGCCGGTGCTCATCGGCGGCGACGACGTGGCGCGGCTGGCCGCCGACGCGGAGCGCCGCGGGCACTATCCCGGAATCCCCTACGACTTCCTGGACTTCACCCTCGGCTCGGCCCGCTGCGACGGCACCAGTGAGCTCTACGCCGAGCTCAGCCGGATCTTCCATGAGGAGTGCGCGAAGGTCCCCAACTCCTCGCTGGACGGGCATGCGGCGCTCGGCTTCGACGCCGTCAAGCTGTACGTCAACGCGGTGAAGCAGCTGCGGGAGGAGGCCGCGCAGATGCCGCTGACACCGCCGGCCGTCTGGCACGCGATCAGCGGGGTGCACGGCGATGAGGCGCTCGACGGGGCGAGCGGCATCATCAGCTTCGGCGGCGAGGTGGACCGCCAGGTCCCGCTGGACAAGCTGCTGTCCGTGCAGCACATCGACCAGGTGGGCAAGCCCGCCCAGGCCGGGTTCTGCGGCCGGGTCGGCGGGCGGACGCAGTCGTCGTGGTGCCCTCCGCTGGAGGCGGAGCGGGGGCGGTGACGCCGGGGGCCGTCAGATCGGGGCGGTGACGGTGAACAGACCGCCGTCGGGGTCGCGGATCACGGCCTGGCGGCCCCCGCCGTCGGCGGTCGGGGTCACCGGGGTGACGGTGCCCCCGGCGGCCACCGCGACGGCGGTCACCTTCTCGATGTCGTGGACCGGGAAGTGGACGTGCCAGCGGGGCCGCACCCGCGGATCCGGCGCGGCCTCGACCCCGCCGCCGCGCAGGGTGGCGACGGTGTGCGTACCGTCGTGCACGATCACCTGGTCGTGTTCGTAGGTGACGTCGCAGCCGCCGGGCTTCTCCGAGGCCCAGTCGAAGATCTCGGCGTAGAAGATGGCCGCCTCGAAGGCGTCCCGGGTGCGCAGTTCCAGGCGTGCCGGCGCACTGCCCTGCCCGACCGACCAGGCGAGCGTCTGCCCCTCCCAGAAGCCGAAGGTGGCGCCGTCCCGGTCGGCGGCGAGAGCGGCCCGCCCGGGTCCGAGCTTGAGCGGGCCGACCGCGACGGTCGCACCGCGCTCGCGGATCCGACCCGCGGTGTCGTCGGCGTCCTCCACCGCGAAGTACGACGTCCAGGCCACGGCGACCTGGAAGCTCTGGGCGAGCGCGCCGATGCCGGCGACCGGCGCACCGTCGGCGATGGCGACGGAGAACTCCTCACCGAGGCTGGCCGGGCGGAACCGCCAGCCCAGCACGGCGGCGTAGAACTCCTGCGCGGCCTCCAGGTCGCGGGCCATCAGGCTGACCCAGCACGGAGCGCCACGGACCGGAGTCGTGGGGCCATGGGCCGACATGACATCTGCCTCCTGTCGCTGCACACCCCCTCCCACTGTGCCAGCGACCCCGGGGACCCGCACCAAGGGCGCGGCGCGCGGCAGCGCGGTTGTGCCGGTCTTGATCAGGATCGATGCTGTAGATACCGAACGGGCTGGGTTGATGCCATGAACGCATGGAACGCGGCGGAGAGCGCCGGCTCCCGTGGGCCCCTCGACGTGACCCGGGCTGCCACCGTGGTGTTGGACGCCCAGGGCCTGGTCGTCGGGTGGAGTCCGGCTGCCCGGCGGCTCCTGGGGTACTCGCCGGAGGAGATCGTCGGCCGCCCTCTGGAGACGTTCCTGCCGGCCGCCGAGGCGGCCGGTCCCGCGTTCCCCGACCGCGGTCCGGAGACCTCGTGGGACGGCAGTGAACCCCGCACGGCGCGGCACCGGGACGGCCGGCTGCTGCCGGTGGCGGTCACCAGCTGTGCGCTGAGCCTCCCGGCGGCCGCCCCCGGGCCGGCGCCGGCCCGCATCCTGGTGGTGGCGGCGCTCGACGCCCAGCAGAAGTGGGAGTCCCAGCAGGCGATGCTGGAGGGCCTGGCCACCCAGTCCCCCGTGGGGTTGGGCATCTACGACACGGACCTCCGGGTGACCTGGGCGAACGCCGCGTTCGTGAAGGAGATCGGGCTGCCGCTGCGGGAGTTCCTGGGGACCCGGGCCGAGGCGCTGTACCCGGACGGGCAGTTTGTGACCGAGGGGTACCCTCGCACCCTCGACGCGGTGATGAACCGGGTGCTGGAGACCGGCGAGCCGGTCCTCGACCTGCACTTCCTCGGCCAGCAGCCCTCCGAGCCGGGCCCCGACCACGTCTGGTCCTGCTCCTACTACCGGCTGCACGACCCCGGCGGCCAGGTGATCGGGGTGTGCGAGGACGCCTTCGACATCACCGACCGCTATCTGGCGCAACGCCGGCTGAACCTCCTGGTGGCCGCCGGCAGCCGGATCGGCACCACGCTCGACATGGCCGTCACCGCGCGGGAGATGACCGAGGTGGCGGTGCCCGACTTCGCCACCAGGGTCACCGTCGACCTGGTGCAGTCCGTGCTGGAGGGCGAGGAGCCGGAACCGGGCAACGGCCGGCTGCCCACGCTGGTCCGGGTCGCCACCCGCTCCGGCAGCGACCCGCCGGACGCCGTACCGCACAGCCCGTACCGCGTGGAGTACCCACCGGGCTCGCTCCCGTACCGGAGTCTGTCGTCCGGCGGGATGGTGCGCGAGGAGAGCTCCATGGTGGTGCCGCTGCGGGCCGGCGGCGCCGCGATGGGGCTGGTCACCTTCGTCCGCTGGACGCAGCCGTCGGTCTTCGACAAGGGCGAGATCGAACTCGCCGACGAGTTGGTCACCCGTACGGCGGTGTGCCTGGACAACGCACGGCGCTTCACCCGGGAGCACGCCGCCGCGCTGACCCTGCAACGCAACCTGCTGCCGCAGCACCTGCCCGAGCAGTCCGCGGTGGACCTGGCCCACCGCTATCTGCCCAGCGACGACCGGGCAGGGGTGGGCGGGGACTGGTTCGACGTGATCGGGCTCTCCGGGACCCGGGTCGGGCTGGTGGTCGGGGACGTGGTCGGCCACGGCCTGGAGGCCGCGGCGACCATGGGCCGGCTGCGGACGACGGTGCGCGCGCTGGCCCGGCTGGACCTCTCCCCCGACGAGCTGCTCAGCCGGCTCGACGACCTGGTGGGGCAGAACGCGGAGAACGGGGCGGAACCGGTCGGCACGGATGCCGGAGCGGACGACGTGGCCACCGGCGTCACCTGCCTCTACGCGGTCTACGACCCGGTCTCGCGGCACTGCACCATGGCGCGGGCCGGCCATCTGCCGCCGGCCGTGATCGACGCCGACGGCGGCCTGTACTTCCCCGACCTGCCCGCCGGCCCACCACTGGGGCTCGGAGGCCTGCCGTTCGAATCGCTGGAGATCGAGCTGCCGGCGGGCAGCCTGATCGCGCTCTTCACCAACGGGCTGGTCGCGGCCCCCCACCGGGACATCGAGGAGGGGCTGGAGGTCCTGGGCCGGGTGCTGGGCGAGCACCGAAGACCGCTGGAGGAGCTGTGCGACCGCGCGTTGGACGCGCTGCTGCCGGGCGGGCCCGCCGCCGACGACTCGGCGCTGCTGCTGGTGCGCACCCGCGAGCTGGACGCCCGGCAGGTGGCGGCCTGGGAGCTGCCCGCCGAGCCGGCCGCGGTGGGCTCGGCCCGGGAGCTGGCCACCGGGCAGTTGCGGGAGTGGGGCCTGGAGGAGCTGTCGTACGCGACCGAACTCGTGGTCAGCGAGCTGGTCACCAATGCCGTGCGGCACGCCTCGGGTCCGCTGCACCTGCGGCTGCTGCGCGATCTGCACCTGCTGACCGAGGTGTCGGACACCGGCCACACCTCGCCGCACCTGCGGCACGCGGCCAGCGACGACGAGGGCGGGCGCGGGCTGTTCATCGTGGCGCAGCTGGTGCAGCGCTGGGGCACCCGCTACACGCCGTACGGGAAGACGATCTGGACCGAGCAGGCGTTCCCGCCGCAGTACCCCGGGGCGCCGCGGCCCGCGGGCTGACCTGCGGCGGGAGGCCGGGGCGCGGCGCACGTCGTGCGGGTGTTCGGAGGCGGTCCCATGATGGAACCAAGCGAGGTCCCGGCGACTCGGCGGGCGCGGACACGAGGAGGACCTGTGACGACCAATGGCAAGGAGCAGCCGACCGAGCACCGGCGGATCGAGCTGTACACCGGTAGCGAGCGGCCCTACGACCCGGAAGACCTGGTGAAGGCCTCCGGGCGCGAACCCACCCCGGCGAGCCTGGAATGGGCAAGGCGCCTGATCGCCGAGGAGGGCCCCGGCGCCATCGAACGGTATCTCCCGTGAACCCCTGAGGGCGGCGACCCGACAACGGGTCGCCGCCCTCGGCATTCCTCACGTCACGCCCTCAACGCGGGAAAACCGCTTGCGGCCGCCCGCGTCGGTCGGCAAGATCCCATCGGCCGCCTCCGGCACGCTCCGGAGCACGCACGGGGATCGTCCCGTGCCGTGATGTATCGCAACCCTGCGGCCCTCGGTTCTCCCGAGTCTCCGCAGACGGCGCACCGGCGCCTCCCTCCCCCAAGGACGTCTCCATGACCGCCTACTCCCGCAACGACTCCGCCGTGTCCACCGAGCGCATCGCGCCGCCCGTGCGCGGCGGCGAGCGCGAAACCCTGCGGGCCTTCCTCGACTTCCACCGGGCCACCCTCGCCATGAAGATCGAGGGACTCACCGACGAGGAGCTACGGCGCCGCTCGATGCCGCCGTCCACGCTCTCCCTGCTCGGCCTGGTGCGGCATATGGCGGAGGTGGAGCGGACGTGGTTCCGCCGGGTGATCAACGGCGAGGACATCCCCCTCGTCTGGTCGGCCGAGGGGGACTTCCAGGTGGCCTACGACGCCGGCCGGTCCACCCGTGCGGAGGCCGTCGCCGCCTGGCAGGAGGAGGTGGCGCACTCCCGCCGCATCGAGCAGGAGGCCCCCTCCCTCGACATCACCGGCTACCAGCCCCGCTGGCAGGAGCACGTCTCGCTGCGCCTCGTCATGAACCACCTGGTCCACGAGTACGCCCGCCACAACGGCCACGCCGACTTCCTCCGGGAGGGCATCGACGGCGCGGTCGGCGCGTAACGGCTACCGCCGACGGCGCGCTCCCCACGGGCGCTACCCCAGTTCGAGGCTGGTCACGGCGAAGGTGCGGTCCTGGTCCGCCGGCGGCACCGGTCCGGTGTACATCCGGACGGTGTGCGACTGGGGCGTCAGACCGCGGGAGGTGGCCAGGACGTGGGCGGCGCGCCGGGGTTCGGGCATGTCGAGGAAGACCTCGGCGGTCGGTTCGACGGTGGCGGTGAGGGCGTCGAAGAGCGCCTCGGCGACCTGCGGGGTGTCGGCGAACAGCGGGCCGATGCGGTGTCCGGTGCGGGCCGGTCGGATCACCCCGTAGCCGGCGACGCCGCCGTCGTGGACGTAGGCGCGGGCGGTGTGGCCGGGAGCCGTCAGCCAGCGGGTGACGAAGCCGCTCCGGTCGGCGGGGAAGCAGCGCCGGTCGTAGCCGGTGAGGGCGTCGAGGTGGACGCCGGTGACCGGGACGACCTCCGGCGGCGCCGGCGTGCCCGGGCGGGTGGGGCGGCCGCCGTAGCGGAGGGTGTCGTAGGCGGGGGTGAACCCCGCGCGCCGGTACGTCGCCTGCTGTACGGGGACCGCGTCCAGGCCGACGGTGCGGGCCCCGGCGTGCGAGAAGGCGGCGCGCCAGGTGGCCAGGCCCAGGCCCTGGCCGCGGTGGTCGGGGTGGACGAGGTAGTAGCCGAGGAAGGCGTACTCGGCCGAGTAGTTGACTATCGAGAGGGACGAGAGCGTGGTGGCGCCGCGGCGGCCCACGAAGAAGCCCGCCGGGTCGGTCGGGTGAAAGCAGGCGGTGTCGTGGAGGCCGGGGTTCCACTGTTCGTCGGCGGCCCACTGCACCACCTGGTGCCAGTCGTCCAACGTGGCGCCGGTGACGGTGAGTTCGTCGACGGCGACGGGCGTGCGGGGCGCTTCGGGGTGCTGGGGCATGCCGGTGGTGGTCCCTTCTGTGGGGGTCGGGGTTCGGGTTCGGGAGCGGGGTCCGGAGTCGGGGTCCGGAGTCGGGCGCGGGCGGGTCGCCGGGGCTGCGGCGGCATCGACGCCGAGCCCACAACGCAGGCTTGGGCACAGGACCTGGACGCCGGCCCCGGACCTGGACGCCGGTCCTGGATCTCGATACCGGCCCTAGATGAGGTCCATGGCCGCGACCTCGTCGGGTCGGCCGTAGCTGACCGGGCCCTGGAAGCGCCTGCGGGCGGTGGCGAACCACCAGACGGTGGCGATGACGAGCACCACGGCCAGTGCGATGGGTGCGTAGTTGAACGAGGCGGGGGTGATCGGGGACGCCTGAGGCAGCATGAACAACACGTTGCTGATCAGGATCCAGGTGACCGCGATCGCCGCGACGGGCTTGCCGTAGCGGCCGAGGTTCCACGGCCCGGCCTGGAAGTCGTCGAGCCGCAGCCGCAGGAAGATCGGCACGGCGTAGGCGAGGAACAGCCCGACGACGTTGACGCTCACCACCGCGGTGAAGGCGGTGTGCGACCACCAGCCGGGGAGCACCAGGACGAGGGGGCAGGCCGCGGCGAGCCAGACCGCCTTCACGGGGGTGCGGGTGCGCGCGGACACCGAGTGCCACCAACGGGAGCCGGGCATCGCGCCGTCCCGGGAGAAGGCGAAGATCTGCCGGGTATTGCTGGTCATGTTGGCAAGACCGCAGAACAGCATGGCGCCGATAACGATCAACAGCAGGAACTTCGCGGTGTTTTGGCCGAGTGCGTCGACGAGAATCTGCACCGGCGGGGCCTCGGCGTGCGCGGTGTGTGTGTAGTCGCGGATCGCATAGACCAGGGCGAGCATCAGGATGAGACCGGTGATCGCCGAGTAGGTGATGGCCCGCATGATGCCCCTGGGCGCGTTGACCGTTGCCTTCACCGTTTCTTCGGACATGTGGAAACTGCCGTCGAATCCGGTGAACGTCCAGCTGGTGACGAGCAGGCCCAGCATTCCACCGTACGCGGCATTGGTGAAGCCGGTGTTGTTGGCGAAGTGGGTGACGAACGAGGGCGATTGGTGGTGTGTGGGGATGAAGGTGAGCGCGCCGACGATCACCACCATGCCGATCAGCAGCCACCACACGGAAATCCGGTTCACCACGGCGACCAGCCGCACGGTGTAGGTGTTCGCCAGTGCCTGGACGAGGAGGATCGCGGCGGTGATGCCGACGGTCTGCTCCGGCGTGGGGACGTAGGACGGCCACTGCATGGCGATGAACGCCTGGATGAAGGTGGCGGCGGCGAAGTTGGTGGCAGCGGTGCCGCCGACCTGGCCGACGAAGTTCAGCCAGCCGGTGTACCAGGACCAGGCGCCCTGGTGGCGCTTGGCCAGCTTGCCGGCCGAGAAGTAGAGCGCCCCGCTGGTCGGGTAGGCGGAGGCGATCTCGCCCATCGCGGCGCCGACGAACAGCACCATGACCGAGACGCCGATCCAGCCGAAGATCAGGATCCGCGGCCCGCCGGCATTCATTCCGAATCCGAAAGAGGAAAAGATCCCGGAGATGATGTTGATGATGGTGAAGGAAATGGCGAAATTATCGAACGCACGGAATCTACGGGTGAGTTTCCGCGGGTAACCCATGGCGTGCAGGGTCGCATCGTCGTCGAGCGTGGCGGGGTCTTCCGGGTGGGGGGATTTCGAGCGAAGGAGAGATGTGCGCTCGGACACAACCGCAACCTTTCTGGGGGAGGACCGGGGGAATCCATCGGGCTGAGCGGATCGGGGAACGAAGCGGATGCGGAGAAGATGTGGAGGCGCCGTCGCGCTATTCGACGGCATCCACTCAGGAGCCGTGCGGCACGGGGAGTCCGCAGGAGCGCCGGGCTTTCGTCAATTGCTCCTCGGGGTCGCCGAATGCGCTCCAGGGCATCCGTGACGCATAAGGCCCCATGGCCGTGAAGACTTCCCGCGCCTCGAATTCACGTTTCGCCATGAACAGCGCATGCGCCAGATACGCCAGGTCCAGCACCGGCGTGAAGCGGTAATCGGCCACCCCGGGGAACCAGTTGCGATAGATGCCCATCGCGGTGGAGACCCACTGCGGTTGCTCCCAGGCGCGGTCGGCGAGCAGGGCTGAGGGGTCGTACTCCTCGACCAGCGCGACCAGCGGCAGCAGCCGCAGCGGGGAGCCGGCCGGCGCCCGTTGGCTCAGGAACGCACCGACGTCCCAGCTGGCGCCGGAGGAACCGCCGTGGCGGGTGAAGAAGAACGACAGGAACCGGTGGTGCGCCTCGCGGTGCCAGGCATCGAGCCGGAGGATGTGGGCGAAGAGGTACCACGGGCCGGTCGGCGCGGTCAGCAGCCCCTGGGGCGCGGGGTCCTGGGGGCGGTCGAGCCGGGCCAGCGCCAACTGGGCCACCCATGGGGTGGGGTCCTCGGGCAGCTCCTTCGCGGCCCGCTCGCACGCCGTCCGCGCTATCCGCACCAGCGCCCGCTGTCGCTGGTCACCGGCGTCGGCCATGCGCAGGGCGCGGAGCATCGCCACCCGGGCCCAGAGCAGCGCCGCCTCAGGACCGGGCTCCTCCGACAGCCAGCGTTCGGCGAGGTCGGAGTCGGCGGCCACGGACGCCAGCACGAGCGAGCGGTGGGCCCGCACCTCGAAGTCCTCCCGGGTCTCCTTCAGGACCTCGTGCACACTGAAGTACCGGCCGGCCCTGACGTCCATGCACGCGCGCGCGAGCGCGCGGTCATCGGCCGCCGGACTCCATACGTACTGCCCCTCGAAAGAGTCGGCCGTCATGGTCCCCTCCCGGTCACCAAGGCGTCATCCCCCACACCGCATTCCAGCCGCGCCGAATTCAGCTGGCTCCCTGCCACCGGTCGAGTGGCAGCGGGCCACACCCTACTCACCATCAACTCATCACGAAAACAACCGTCTGGAATATCTGGTTCCGCACCTTTTCGTCACGAGGAAATTGAAGGGGAAACAATTTCCCGACCGATCTTCCGAAGCCTTCGACACGCCGCTTCTCGGAGCCGCCGGGCATTTATTTGGCATATTCACATGTTCACCAGGGCTCCACAAGTGGACGACGTCGGCCGATTACCCCTCCGTTTCCGCCAACTTGGACACGGGGCGGGCGCCGAGAACGCCGGAATCCGGACCCGCCGGAGCGGGCGGGGCGACCGTGCGCGAACCGCCGGCCCGGCGGCCGTTGCCGTACGGGGAGATCGGGCGGCCGGCCCGCCGCCTGCCCGGCACCCCATCACGACGACGCCCCACAGGTCCAGACCATGCACCAACCGTCCCCGCGTCTCGGCCAGTTCGGCGACGCGTTCCGGCCATGCCGAACCGTCGGGCGGTACGGCATCGAAGCCAGGGCGAGCAGCGCAATCCGACAGCGTTCCGTCAATTTCCCGTGCGCGCACGGAACGAAACGATGGCGGGCCCGGACTCAACGCGCGTATCTGCTGCGTGAGTTGACGCCCCGCATACACGGATTCGACTGAAGAGCAACCGAAATTCGCGGAAGCTACTTTCCGGAAGCGCGCGATCACATGTAGCGTTCGTCGGGACCGGAGGCCGTGACTGCGCACCACGTCGTGGCTGGGTGCGGGCATGGGCGCGCGCACTCTTGTGGCACGGACGGAGCGATTGCCCCCGCTGGGGCGCACCCGCTCCACGCGTGCCGGTTCACCACGCATGCCTCACCACCCGACTGCGTGGCGACCGCTGCGCAGCACCTCAAACCCCCGTACGTCGAGCACCGCCATGTCTGTCCGTACACGCCTGCTTTGCAAGAGGAATGGGCCCAGATCATGTTTATGAACTCCTCGACGACCCCGCTTGCGTTGCGACCGGAGGCCGACTTCGGCCGCCCGGTCATGGCCGGGACCGGCGAAGGGCCACCCTTGGCGGTCGACCGGCTTCCCGACGGCACGTGGCAACTGACCCTGCACGACCTGGAACCGGTGTCGGTGCACCGGCTGCCCTCGGACGAGGTCCACATCATCCTGGCGCCGCCGCGCGAGGAGCCGCCGGCCTCTGACGAACCGTCCGCCGGCCAGGTGCGGCCGCAAGCGATCCAGATCGACGACGCGGCCCGGACCGTCTTCATCAGGGGCCGTCAACTCGGCCTGCCACGGCTGGAATTCGACCTGCTGGCCCATTTGGTGCTGCACCCCCAGCGCGCATTCACCCGGGAGCAGCTGATGGCCGCGGTCTGGCCCAGTTGCCAGTCCAGCACCCGCACCGTCGACGTCCACATCGCCCGGCTGCGGCGGCGCCTGGGACCGGGGCTGCGCGACTCGATCAGCACGGTGTTCGGCATCGGGTACAAGTACCAGCCCGTCCCGTAGGCGACGCCCGCGGCCAGGGGGCAACGGGCCGGTGGCCGAAGGGGACCGGCCGCCGGCCCCACCGCCCGTCAGGCTCCGGCCGGTCCTCCCGGCGGGCCTGCGGGGCCGACGGTCAGGTGCGCGGGGGTGCCGGCCGCGGGCTCCTTGCGCACGAAGGCCCGTCGCAGGGCGTGGTAGGGCTGGTCGGGGTCGAAGAAGATGCGGTGCATACGGGCCAGTTCGTACTCCCGGTAGGCGGCCAGCGGCCGGTCCGCCTCGTCCGCCTCCCGCTCGGCCTTCTTCGTCGCGACCCGGGCCTGGGTCGCGGCCGATGACGCCAGTCGGACGGCCAGGCGGGCGGTCTGCGCGCGGAACTCCTGCGGATCGCAGTCGACGATCCGGTCGACCAGCCCGAGCCGCTGCCCGGCCGCGGCGGTGACCGGCAGCGCGCGCTCGGTGAGCTGTGCCGCCACCTCGGGTCCGGCCCGGCCCGGCAGGGTGTACGTCCAGTACTCGGAGCCGTAGAGCCCCATCAGCCGGTAGTGCGGGTTGAGCACCACCGCCGCACGGCACCACACCTCGTCGGCGGCGAGGGCCAGCATCACCCCGCCGGCCGCGGCGTTGCCGCCGAGCGCGGCGACCACCAGCCGGTCGGTCGTGGTCAGCACGGCGTGGACCAGGTCGTCCATGGCGTTGATGTTCGCCCAGGACTCCTCGGCCGGGTCGGGTGCGGCCTCGATGACGTTGAGGTGGATGCCGTTGGAGAAGAAGTCGCGGTGGCCGCCGAGGACCAGTACGGAGGTGGGCCGGGTGCAGGCGTGACGGTAGGCCGCGAGCAGCCGCCGGCAGTGGTCGGTGCTCATCGCGCCGCCGGGGAAGGCGAACTCCAGGAAGCCGGCCGGCCCGTCCTCGCGGTAGCGGATGTCGGACCAGGTACGGGGGCCGGCGCCGGGGTCCAGCGGCGCCGGGACCTCGGGCAGCGGTGGGAGGCGGTCCCCCAGCGCCAGGGTGGCGGGGAGTTTGACGGTGCCGGGCTCCCCCGCCCGGCGTGGCGGCCGCAGTTCCGGGATCCACACCGCGCCGTCGGTCGTCGCCCGGCAGACGGCGCCGCACCGGGTGGCGAGCAGTTCGCCGGGCCGGCCGGTCACGGTGTCCTCCGGGTGCCCTCCGTGCAGATACCAGGTGTCGCCGAGGAGTTCGTCCCGTACGCCGGGCCGGGAGTCGGCGGCGCGCAGCTTGCGCACGACGGTGTCGGTGGGGTCGCGTTGCCAGTCGATCCGGCGCAGGTCCTGGCGGAACGGCGGTCGGGGGCGGCCTGGTTTCGCGGCCGGGGGCAGGGAGTCCTGCGGTTGTGGACGGTGGGTGCCGGACGCCACGCGGGCGACGGCCGTCAGGACCGCCTCGATCGCCGCATCGGCGATCTCGTTGCGGTAGAGGTCGCTCTTGGCCACCTCGGGGACGGGACAGTCGGCCGACGCCCAGATGTCGCCGGCGTCCATCTCGCCATTGGCCTGGAGGACCGTGACGCCCCACCGGTCCGCGCCCAGGTGGACCGCCCAGTCCACCGAGGAGGGCCCGCGGTCGCCGACCGGCCCCGGGTGCACGATCAGGCAGGGGTGCGCGGACCACACCTCGCGGGGGACGGCCGTCGTGAGCATCGGCGCCACGATCAGCTCCGGGTCGTGCCGGCGTACGACCTGGAGCAGCGGGGTCTCCCGGGTCACCAGCTCCACGCCCACCTGGTGTCCGCTGTCGCAGAGTTCGGCGTAGACGCGCTGCGTCAGGCTGTTGAACGCGCCGGCGATGAGCAGAATGCGCACGACAGACTCCCCTGGGGCTGGGTCCGATGAGCGGTGGCTGACGGCCGTGATCGTTCCCCGGGTGCGCCGGGTGGCGCCGGTCCCGCCCGTCAGGCCACCCGATCGGCCGCCGCCGTACGGGGCGGTGCGCCGGCGTCGATCGAGTGCGCGGCTGACCCTGTGTCACACGTTCCCGCGGTGATCACCTCGTCGGGATCCCGCCAAAGTTGGCGCGCGGACCACCCCTCACCCCCGCAGCGCCATTGCCTTTCATTGACATTCGCTTGGTCATACTTTTACCTTCTGTGGAAGCGGCATCAGCGCAGGTCAGCGCTGTGTGCCGGCAACTTTCCGCACTCTTCCCGGAGGTTCCCATGGAGCAGCTCATCAAGAAGATGGCCCAGGACCAGGTCTGGCAGAACTGGCTCGCCGCCAACTCCGCGCAGCAGGCGGCGAAGAGCGGCTGCATCAGCGCGGCCCCCAAGGCCGGCTGCATCAGCGCCACGCCCAAGGCCGGCTGTATCTCCTGACGCCGCACGACGCCAAGGGTCCGGGTGCGGCCTCGTGCCGCACCCGGACCCCGTTCTCCGAGCCGTGACGAGGAATCCATGGATGGTCAACCGACCGCCGAGGTCATCGAGCAGATCCGCGACATCCCCATCTACCGCGAGTCGCTGGCGAAGGGGTACTTCCCGGTACTCGACAAGCCGGAGATCGCCCGCGGTTTCCCCGAGAACTGGATGACGCCCCGGCTGGCCGCGGCGCTGGAGGCCGGCGAGGCAGAGTTCGTGCTCTCCACCGGCACCCATCACGCCCGGATGCAGATCATCCGGCCCCCGTACTTCCTGCTGCACTCGTACTACCAGCTGTGGCGCGAGCACCCCGACATCGCCCACACCTGGGAGTCCGGTTGCCGACGCGTCTCGCTGACGACGGTGCTGGCCACCGAGCACGTGGCCCGGGTCAACGCCGCGCGCAGCGGTGTGCCGCCGGAGCCGGTGCCGGCCCTCGACGACCGGTGGCTGGACGACCGCACCTGCTACCTCAACCTGCGGCTCGATCCGGCGCGGTGGGAGCGCGACGAGGTGGTGCGGATGCTCACGGAGATCCGGTCCGCCCGGCAGGCGCACCCGCGCGGCTGGTACCACCTGGACTGCTCCGGGTACCACCTCGCGCATCTGGTGCGGAAGGTCGGCGAATGGGGACTGTGGGACGACTTCCCGCCCCCCGCCAGCATCGTCCACGCCTACGAGTACACCCCGGTGAACGTCCGGCGCTATCTGCACCAGCACTTCGCCTGCCCGGTCATCGACCTCTTCGGCAGCACCGAGCTCGGCTACCTCTACTTCAGCGACCGCCGCGGCAGGTACCGGCCGCACCTGGACAAGATGAGCGTGGAACTCCACCCGGTCGCCCCGGGGAGCACGATCTACGAACTCGTCGTCTCCAGTGTGCGCAACCCCTATATGCCGTTGATCCGCTACCGCTCGGGGGACTGCGTCCGCACCACGGACGGCACGCCGGACCCCGCGAAGATCGCCCAATTCTGCGGACGCCAGAAGGAGTTGCTCAGCACCCCGCACGGGCCCGTGGCACAGGGCGACCTCGACCGCTGCATCGGCGAGGAGTCACCGCACGTCTTCGGGTACCAGCTGCGGCTGACCGGCACGGCCGAGGCACGGCTGGCGTACACGACCTTCGACGGGGCGCCGGTCGACGCCGCCTCGGCGACGGCGCTGGAGGGCCGGATCGGTGAACTGACCGGGCGGCGCTGCCGACTGGACCACCGTACGCACCTCCCCATCGGGCAGTCCGGGAAGTACGCCTGGCTTGCCCGCGACGATGCCTGAACGGCCCCCGACCATTCCCACCCGCACAGGAGAACCATGGACAGCGGCCCGCTGACAACCGCCGACGACCTCAGGGACCTGCTCGGCGACGCGCTGCACACCGAGGTGGTGAACCACTTCGCCGCACAGGGCGAGGACCCGTCACGGGATTTCGTGGCGCGCCAGGTGACCGAGTGCCTGCGGTACCTCTACCTGGTCTCCCGGTACCACGACCGACTCGGCGGACTCTTCCTCCCGGTCGAGCAGGAGATCGACGAGATCTGGCACTACCTCATCCTCCAGACCCGGGAGTACCGGGCGCTGTGCGAGGAGCGGCTGCCGGGGCGGTTCTTCATCGAGCACCGCAGCATCGGCTACGAGGAGTACCAGCAGGAGCCGGGCCGCGAGCAGGTGCTCGAAGAGGCCCTGCGCTGGATTCCGTTGTACTGCCGGGAGTTCGGTCCCTTCGACGAGGGGGCACTGCCGCACTGGACGATCGTGCGGTTCCTGCACCAGCAGCTGGGGCTGTCGCTCGCGGACGTCGCGGCGCTGGAGCCCATGGCGAAGGCCTAAAAACGGTCCGCCCCTGGCCCGTCGGAACAGGCCCTCACCCCCACACCCCCGGTCCGAACGGAAAGGGAACATGACAGCTGGGAACGGCACGCCGGACCTGCGTGAGCGACCCGAACAGCGGCGCATCCTGAGCGTCCTGGTCCTCTCCCAGGTCCTCAGCGGGGCGGGGCTGGCCGCGGGGATCACCGTCGGCGCCCTGCTCGCCGAGGAGATGCTCGGCTCGACCGGGCTGGCCGGCGTGCCCAGTGCGCTGTTCACCGCCGGGTCCGCGCTCGGCGCCTTCGGCATCGGCCGGCTCTGCCGCCGCTGGGGCCGGCGCCCCGGGCTCGCGCTCGGGTACGCCGCCGGGGCGCTCGGCAGCCTCGGGGTGGTGGCGGCCGCCGCCGTCGACAGCGCCCCGCTGCTGTTCCTGGGCCTGCTGGTCTACGGGGCCGGCACCTCGACGAACCTGATGGCGCGCTACGCGGGAGCCGATCTGGCCTCCCCCGCGCGGCGCGGGCGCGCGGTGAGCACGGTGCTCTTCGCCACCACCCTCGGGGCGGTGGCCGGCCCCAACCTGGTGACGCTCACCGGGAAGTTGGCCCACTCGTGGGGCATCCCCCGGCTCGCCGGGCCGTTCCTGCTGGCCGTCGCGGCCTTCGGTGCGGCCGCGGTGGTACTGGCCGCGCTGCTGCGGCCCGATCCGCTGCGACTGGCCGAGGCGCTGGCACGCACTGAGGCACTGGCACGCACCGAGTCGCCCGGCGGGACCGACGCCCGCACCGTCGGTGCCCCGCGCCGACCGCTCGACCGTACGCAGCGCCGGGCCGTCGCCGGCGGCACGACCGTCATGGTCCTCACCCAGCTCGTGATGATCGCGGTGATGACGATGACGCCCGTCCATATGCAGGCCCACGGCCACGGCACCCAGGCCGCCGGGCTGGTCATCGCTCTGCACGTGGGAGCGATGTTCCTGCCGTCCCCGCTCACCGGGCTGCTGGTCGACCGGATCGGCCCGCGGTGGGTCGCCGGAGCCGCCGGGCCGGTGCTGCTGGCCTCCGGTGGGCTCGCGGCGGTGGCACCGCCGACTTCCGTTCCGGCGCTGGCGACGGCGCTCGTACTGCTCGGCCTCGGCTGGAACTTCGGGCTGGTCAGTGGCACCGCCATGGTCACCGGGACCCTGCCCCCGGACCGCCGCGCCGCGGCGCAGGGGCTGGTGGACGTCGGTATCGCGATCGCCGGCGCCACCGGGGGGATGTCCTCGGGACTGGTCGTCGCGGTGAGCGGCTTCCCGGTGCTGGCGCTGGCCGGCGGGGTCCTCGCGCTGGCGGTCGTGCCGGTGGTCGTGTGGTCGGCCCGCCGGCCGCCGCGCACCGACTCCGCCGCCCCCGCCTCGCCTCGTACGGAGACCGAACACGCATGAGCGCCGCCGGGGCCGCTCCTTGCCGGCGACCCACCACTCTGAAAATAATGAAACTTGGCGTCATTTCGCGTTATCACACCGGAAACCTGGATGCTGCACTCTGGGGAGAGGCCGTAGCGACCGGGACGACCGACGGGGGGCGAGCATGAGGAAGGACACCGGCACAGCGGTGCCACGCCTCTGGCGGACCCTGCTGACCGTCCTCAGCGTCGTGCTGGCGCTGCTGCTGGGCGGCGCGGCCACGGCCGCCAACGCGTCGAGCGCGCTCGCCGCCCCGTCCAGCACGAAGTCCGCGGGCACCCCGCCCGCCACCAAGCCCAGCTACGACTCCAAAGAGGAGAAGACCAAGCGCGAGGTCGAGCGCGGGCAGCCCCGAGGCGCCGCCCGGACCCTCCGCACGCCCCGGCACACCGGCCGCGCGCAGCCGCCGTACCACCGCCACGCGGCGCCCGACGCCACGACGGCGTCCGGCCGCCCGGCGGCGGGCAGCTCCACCAAGGCCGCATCGAGACCGACCCAACTCCCCGTACTGCACTGCGTCTTCCGCTGCTGAGCGCGGCCGTGGTGGCCTGCCCCACCAAGCCGCACCTCGCACGTTCCCGCCACCACCCCACAGTGGCACCACTCATCAGCAGGAGACCTCCTCGTGGAGACCTTCATCCAGCATGCCCGGGGCCTGATGGCCCGTATCGCCGACCGGAGCGAGGAACAGGAGACCTACGGCCGGCTCGCGGCCGGCCAGTCGCCGCTCGCCCTGTTCATCACCTGCTCCGACTCCCGTGTCATCCCGTCCCTGATCACCGGGGCGCGACCGGGCGAACTGTTCGAACTACGGACGGCCGGCAATGCCGTGCCCGTCTACCAGGAGGGCATGGCGGCCTGCGCGGAGGCCGCCACCATCGAGTACGCCATGCGTGTGCTGCGGGTGGCCGACATCGTGGTGTGCGGTCACTCGCACTGCGGCGCGGTCGGCGCCAAGGCCCGCGGTGAGGATCTGACCGGTGCGCCCGCGGTGCGCGACTGGCTGACGCAGCAACTCTCCGACGAACTGCCCGAGGACGACGAGCCGACGGTTTCGGCCGCGGTCCAGCAGCATGTGCGCCAACAGCTCGACCGGCTGCGCGGCTACCCGTGCGTCCAGGAGCGGCTGGCCGCCGGCGAGGTGAGCCTGCACGGCTGGTTCTACGAAGTGCACACCGGCATGGTGGCGGCGCATCATCCGGCGTCCGACCTGTTCCTCCCGCTGTGAAGGGACGGGTGCACCTCATGAAGCGATTCACCTCCTTCCGGGCGGACTTCACCGCCTCACTCGTCGTCTTCCTGGTGGCCGTCCCGCTGTGCGTGGGCGTGGCGGTCGCCTCCGGCGTACCGGCCGAACTGGGCCTGGTCACCGGTGTCGTCGGCGGACTGCTCACCGGTCTGCTCCCCGGCAGCAGCCTCCAGGTCAGCGGTCCGGCCGCGGGCCTGACCGTGCTGGTCTTCGAAGCCGTCAAGGAGTACGGCATCGGCGCCCTCGGGGCGTTGGTGCTGGCCGCCGGCGTACTGCAACTCGCCATGGGAGCCCTGAAGTTGGGGCGCTGGTTCCGGGCGATCTCGGTCGCCGTGGTCCAGGGCATGCTGGCCGGCATCGGCCTGGTGCTGATCGCCGGACAGCTCTACGCCCTCACGGACGCCAAGGCGCCGGGCAGCGGGCTGGCCAACCTCGCGTCCCTGCCGGGGCTGGTCGCCGACACCGTACGGTCGCAGTCCGCGCTGTCGGCGCTCGCCGTCGGCGCCGGGACCATCGCAGTGCTGGTGCTGTGGCCGCGCTGGCGGCCCGCCGCCCGGATCCTGCCCGCACCGCTCGCCGCGGTGGCGCTCGCCACCACCGCGGTCTGGGCGCTGTCCCTGCCGGTCGCCCGGGTCCAGGTCAGCGGCCTGCTGGACGCCATCCAGCCGCCCGGCCTCGCCGACCTGGGCCGGCTCACCGAGATCGGAGTGCTCGGCACCGTCCTCGCCTTCGCGCTGATCGCGTCCGCAGAGTCGCTCTTCAGCGCCGCGGCGGTCGACCGGCTGCACGACGGGCCGCGCACGGACTACGACAAGGAGCTGATGGCCCAGGGCGCGGGCAACGCCGTCTGCGGTGTGCTCGGCGCACTGCCGATGACCGCGGTCATCGTGCGCAGCGCCGCCAACGTCCAGGCGGGTGCGAGGACCAAGGCCTCGCGGGTGCTGCACGGCGTCTGGCTGCTGGTGTTCGCCGCGGCGTTCCCGGCCGCGCTGGGTGTGGTGCCGGTGGCCGCGCTGGCGGGCGTCCTGGTCCACGCCGGCTGCAAGCTGATCCCGCTGCGCGACCTGCGGCCCCTGTGGCGCGAGCACCGCGGCGAGGCCGTGGTGCTCCTCGTCACCGCGCTCGCGATCGTCACGGTCAACATGTTCGAGGGCGTCCTGATCGGCCTGTTGATGGCCGTCGCGAAGACCGCCTGGGAGACCTCGCACGTCCACCTGGAGATCCACGCCCCGGACGACGAGGACGAGCCGGTGGTGGTCCGCGCCGTCGGGAACGCCACGTTCCTGCGGCTGCCGAAGATCCTCGACCAGCTCGACGCGTTGCCCACCGACCGGGACGTGGAGCTCGACATCAGCGGGCTGCGCCACCTCGACCACGCCTGTGGTGCGGCGCTGACGAACTGGGCCGAGCAGCACCGCCGCAGCCGGCGATCGGTGGAGCTGGTGTCCTGACGGCCGGTTCCTGCCCGCACGGCTACCGCGGTGCGGGCAGGAAGGTCGGCCGACCGGCGAGCCAGGTGCCGAGGACCTCGATGTGGCGGATCCGCATCGGGTCGGTGGTGCGTGGGTCGGCGGAGAGCCGGACCAGGTCCGCCGGGGCGCCCGGGGTCAACGCGCCGCGGTCGTCGGCGTATGCCTGGTGGGCCGCCCCGGAGGTGTAGGCGTCCAGGGCCTGGGCGGCGGTGAGCCGCTGGTGCGGGGTCCAGCCCTCCCGGGGGAAGCCGTCGACGGTGCGGCGGGTCACCGCGGTCTGGATGCCGGCCAGCGGTTCGTGGGAGCTGACCGGCCAGTCGCTGCCGAAGGAGAGACGGGTGCCGCAGCGCGCCAGGTCGCCCATCGGGTACTGCTGTTCGGCGCGCCGGTCACCCACCCGCGGGATGCTCAACACGCTCTGCAACCGGTCGAGTTGGGCCCATAGCGGTTCGAAGTTGGCGATCACGCCCAACGCCGCGAAGCGCGGCAGGTCGGCGGGGTCGACGAGCTGTACGTGGGTGATGACCGGCCGGCGGTCCCACGGCGGGTTGGCGGCCACCGCACCGCCGATGGCGTCCAGCGCGGTACGGATGCCGGCGTCGCCGATGGCGTGCAGATGGACCTGGAAGCCGTCGGCGTCGAAGGCCCGGACCGCTTCGGCGAGTTCGGTGGCCGGCCAGACCGGCATCCCGCAGGAGTGCGGGGCGTCGTGGTAGGGCTCCAGCAGGGCCGCCGTGCCGCTCTCGATCACCCCGTCGCAGAAGAACGTCACGGTGCGCGCCGACAGCAGCGCGCCGCCCTCGGCCTCGACCCGGCTGCGGGCCGCGACGAACGGGGCGCGCTGGGCCCGCCACCGGGCGGGGTCGGCGCGCTGGGCGAGGTTCACCCGCACGGACAGGACGCCGCGCCGGGCGGCCTCCAGGTAGGGCTCGATCATCTCCGGCCCGACCCGGGCGTCCTGGACCCAGGTCAGCCCGGCGCGGGCGTAGCCCCGGCTTGCCACCCGCAGCGCCTCGACCAGTTCGGCCACGGGTCGGGCCGGCAGCCGGTCGAGGACGAGGTCGCAGGCGTGCCACTCGCGCAGGGTGCCCATCGGGGAGCCGTCGGAGCGCCGCAGGATCCGTCCGAGCGGGGGGTCCGGAGTGTCCCGGTGCACCCCGGCGCGGCGCAGGGCCTCGGTGTTGCACCACAGCGTGTGGTAGTCGTGGGCGCGCAGCACGACGGGCCGGTCGGCCACCGCGGCATCCAGCCAGCGGGCGTCGAACGCGCCGTCGGGCACCAGCGTCGGATCGTAGGAGGCGCCGACGATCCACTCCGCGTCCGGATGTGCCACGGCCCACCGCCCGACCTCCGAGGCGATCGCCGCCACCGACGCCAACTCCTTGACCTGCGGCCCGCCCTCTTCCAGACCGCCGAAGAGCGGATGGGCGTGGCCGTCCCCGAAGGCGGTGGTGAGCAGGCCGGTGCCGAGGTCGACCACTTCCGTGGCGTGCGGGGCCAGGGCCTCGGCGACCGGGCCGAGCGCCGCCACCCGGCCGTCGCGCACGGCGAGCGCGGTGGTGTCGGCGCGGTCGGGCCCGGTGCGGATCCGCCCACGGAAGACCAGGGTGTCCTTCATCCGTCCTGCCTCTCCTCCCCCGGGGCGGTCGGCCGCGTTACCCATCCACCGTCGTCAACTGCCGGTAGCCGTCCGGGTCCCGGCGCCGGATGCGGAGCGCCACCGCCGCTCCGAGGGCGAGCACGAGCGGCAGCGGCGCCAGCAGCGTGCGAACGCCGACCTGACGACGACCGCCGCGGCCTCGGCCACCACGAAGAAGACCAGATCACCGGTGCCGATGGCGCCGGGTCGGAGAGTGGTGGGGCGGGTCGGCGGCGCGGCCGGTGCGACGGCGGGAGGGGCGGACGGCTCACGTCTCATTGCCAGACCGTAGGCGCAGTGCGGGTCGTCGGGAAAGACCGCGCCCCGTCGGCGGCGCCACGGCGGCGGTTGCCGGACACCCCGGGCGGGCCGGGAATGGTTCTGCCGGTCGCGGTGGTTAAGTGAAGGTCAGGGTGATCGTGGACGGCGCCCGCGCCGCGCTTCCACGGTCGGGTACGAGGCCGGTCGGTGCGCGCGTCGACAGAGGGGACGGACGGCAATGCCTCTTCATGGTGAGTACGCACCGAGTCCGGAACAGTGGGTCCGCGATCAGGTGGAGCTGTACGAGGGCTCGGGCGGCAGGCAGGGGACGACGCTCCGCGGGATGCCCGTCGTCGTCCTCACCACACGGGGCGCCAAGAGCGGCAAGATCCGCAAGAGCCCGCTGATGCGGGTGGAGCACGACGGGGCGTACGCCGTGGTGGCCTCCATGGGTGGTGCGCCCAAGCACCCCGTCTGGTACCACAACGTCGTGGCCGACCCCCGGGTGGAGCTCCAGGACGGCCCGGTGCGCCGGGACATGACGGCGCGGGAGGTGACCGGCGAGGAGAAGGCCCTGTGGTGGCGGCGCGCGGTCGAGGCCTACCCCGATTACGAGGACTACCAGAAGCAGACGGACCGTCAGATACCGGTCTTCGTCGTGGAACCGGCGGCGACGGAGCACTGACGGCGGGGCGCGACGGGCCGGGGGTCGCGCCTTAGAGCGTCACCAGCGAGACCTCGGTGGCCTTGACGCTGGTCCAGACGGACACCCCGTCGGCCAGGCCGAGTTCGAGGGCGGCTGCCGGGGTGACCTCGGCGACCAGGTCGGGGGCCTCACGCGAGGTGACCAGGATCCGCAGCCGGCTGCCGGCCGAGGTGATCTCCCGTACGGTGCCGGGCCAGACGTTGCGGGGGCTGCCGACGGGTTTGTCGAGGTGGAGGGAGACCGCCTCGGGGGCGATGATCGCCAACGCCCGGGCACCGTCCGGGAGGCGGTCGGCGACGACGAGGCGGCCCCCGCCGGCGAGCGCCAGACCGTCGTCGACGGCGGTGCCCTGCCAGGCGTTCCGGCCCAGCATCCGGGCGACCCAAGGGGAGCGCGGATGGCGGGTGACCTCGGCGGGCGGTGCGTCCTGGAGGGCGCGCCCGCCGTCGAGGACGAGGACGCGGTCGGCGAGCGAAACGGCCTCGACGGGGTCGTGGGTGACGATCAGGCAGACCCCGCCGAAGCCGGCGAGGTGGCCGCGCAGCGTGTGGCGGACATGGGCCCGGGTGGTCTGGTCGAGCGCGGCCAGCGGCTCGTCGAGCAGCAGCAGCCGGGGCCGGGTGGCCAACGCCCGTGCCAGTGCGACGCGTTGGGCCTGTCCGCCGGAGAGCTGGGCGGGCCTGCGGTGGGCCAGGTGGCCGACGCCGAGCCGGTCGAGCCACTGCTGCGCGGTGCGGCGGGCCTCGGCCCGCGGGGAGCCGTGGGCGCGCAGCCCGTAGGCGGTGTTGGACAGGGCGCTCAGATGCGGGAAGAGCGCGCCGTCCTGCGGTACCCAGGCGACCCCGCGGCGGTGCGGGGGCAGCGTGGTGACGTCGGTGTCGCCGAGGCGCAGCGCGGCCTGGGCGCGCGGGGTGAGGCCGAGCAGGGCGCGCAGCAGGGTGGTCTTGCCGGCTCCGTTGGGGCCGACGACGGCGATGGTGGTGCCCGGTTCGGCGTCCAGGGTGAGCCGGGCGAAGCCGGTGACGTCGGCATGCAGCGACCAGCGCTCCGGGGGCGGGGCCGAGGCGGCGGTGGGCTGTTCGGTGCGCGGGGCGGGCGGAGCGGTCAGCTCGGTGTCGTCGGGGACGGGCGCGCCGCGGACCGTCCGGTCGGCGGTGGCGCCGGTCCAACGGCCGCGCAGGCAGATCAGCACGGCCATGGCGATGACGAGCAGGAGCAGCGACACCGAGGTGGCGGCCTCCGGGGAGTCCTGGAGCAGCAGGTAGACCTGGAGCGGCAGGGTCTGGGTGGTGCCGGGCAGATTGCCGGCGAAGGTGATCGTCGCGCCGAATTCACCGAGCGCGCGGGCCCAGGTCAGCGCGGCGCCGGCGGCGAGTCCCGGGGCGACCATGGGGAGCGTGACGGTCCAGAAGACCCGTACGGGAGAGGCGCCGAGGGAGGCCGCCGTCTCCTCGTAGCGGGGGCGGAGTCCGGCGAGCGTGCCCTCCAGGCTGATGACGAGGAACGGCATGGCGACGAAGGTGGCGGCGACCACCGCGCCGGAGGTGTGGAACGGCAGCACGATGCCGAAGGTGTTCTCCAGCCAGGGGCCGAGCAGTCCGCGGCGGCCGAAGCCGAGGAGCAGTGCGACACCGCCGACGGTCGGCGGCAGCACCATCGGCAGCAGCACCAGCGACCGGACGAGTGCCTTGCCGGGGAAGCTGACCCGGGCCAGCAGCCAGGCGAGCGGGACGCCGAGCAGCAGCGAGAGGCCGAGCGCCCAGAAGGACACCAGCAGCGAGAGGCCGAGTGCCTGGGTGACGCCCGGGCTGGTCAGGTGGGTGCCGATGGCGCCCCAGCTGGTGCGGGCGAGGATGCCGACGAGCGGCAGCAGCAGGAACGCGACGGCGAGCAGCGCGGGGACGGCCAGCGCGGCGGGTGTCCGGGTGCCGGGGGCGCGCAGTCTTCCGGCGGCGGCCGCGCCGGGGGTGCCAAGGCGTCTCATCGTGGTTCCTGGGGTCGGGCTTCGGTCGTGGGCCGTGACGCGGTGCGCACGGGGCTGTCCGCTCCCCCGAGCCGGACAGTCCCGTGCGCGATACGGAGCCGGTCGGTGCGGCCGCCCGGGGCGCGCCGACCGGCTCATGCCCCGTTACGGCTTCTGGAAGCCCGCCTGCTGAAGGATCTTCTGCGCCTCGGGCGTGCTCAGCCACTTCACGAACGCGGCCGCGGCCGCCGCGTGCTGGGAGCCCTTCAGCGTCGCCGCCGGGTAGGAGGCGATGGCGTTCTGGGCGTCGGGGATGTCAACGGCGTCGACCTTCTTCGGCGCGCTGGCCGCGTCCGTCTTGTAGACGAGTCCGGCGTCGGCCTCGCCGAGTTCGACCTTGCTGAGCACGGCGCGGACGTTGGGCTCCTGGGAGACCGGCTTGACGGTGAGCTTCTGGGCGTCCAGGACCTGCTTGCTGTAGCGGCCGACCGGGACCTCGGAGGCGGCGAGGACGACCTTCAGCTTGCTGTCGGTGAGGTTCTTGAGGCCGGTGATCTTCTTCGGATTGCCCTCGCCGGTCGCGATGACGAGGCGGTTCTTGGCGATGACGGTGGGCGTGCCGGCGTCGGCCTTCAGCCCGTCCATGGTCTTGGTGTCGGCGGTGACCAGGGCGTCGGCGGGGGCACCGTTCTTGACCTGGGCGGCCAGTTCCTGGGAGCCGGCGAAGGAGAAGGTCAACTTCGTGCCCGGGTGCTCCTTCTCGTAGGCGGCGCCGGCCTTCTTGAAGACGTCGGTCAGCGACGAGGCGGCGAGCACGGTGAGGTCCACCTCGGCGGTGCTGCCACCGGACTTCTTGGCGCCCTCGTCCTGCTTGGCGTCGTCCTTGCCGCAGGCGGCGAGCGGGACGAGGAGGGCGGCGGTGACCAGCGCGGCGGCGGCGCGGCGCGCCGTGATGAGCTGGGACATGGGGCGGGACTCCTTGTGACGCGGGACGACGGGTGTCGTCCGAGCGGATGGGAATAGCCGCGCCGTGGACGGGCGACGCCGCTGGGGAGAGGCAGCCGACGTGGGGACGGTGGGGACGGTCGGGCTGTGGTGCGACCGCGGTTGCACCGGGTGGGTGCGGCCGCGGTGGTTCAGGTGCGGTCGATGTGCACGCTGGTGGACTTCACACGGGCGGTGGCCTGCATGCCGACCTCCAGTCCCAGTTCCTCCACCGCTTCCCGGGTGAGCAGGGAGACCAGGCGGTGTGGTCCGGCCTGGATCTCGACCTGGGCGGCGACGTCGCCGAGTTTGACGGCGGTGACGATGCCCGGGAAGGCGTTGCGTGCGGAGGTGTACGAGGCGTCGTCCTCACCGGCGCCGATCTGCGCCACCTCGATGGAGAAGGCGGCCAGATCACGGCCGTCGATGAGGCGGCGGCCGCTGTCGTCGCGGTGGGTCGCGACCTTGCCGGCGTCCGCCCATCGGCGGGCGGTGTCGGGGCTGACGCCCAGCAGGCGCGCCGCCTGGCCGATCGTGTAGGACTGCATGTGCGACAACATATGCAGTTGGAGCTGGCATTTGCAATCCTTGAGGCGATCGTCCATGGCAGATGCCAGGGCGGTTGGAGGAAGGGACGAGGTGTGTCGTGATGCGCGGCCGGGCGACTGCGCGCAGGGTGATTCCCATGAGCCTGAGCATCCGAAATCAGCTGTCCGGGACCGTGCTGACCGTCACCCCGGGAGAGGTCATGGCGACCGTCCGGGTCCGTCTGACGGGCGGCCAGGAGATCACCGCGGCGGTCACCCGGGAGGCGGTCGGGGAGCTGGGCATCGCGGCGGGCTCCGAGGTGCGCACGCTGGTCAAGTCCACCGAGGTCGCGCTCGCCACCGGCGCGGTCGAGGGGCTCAGCATCCGCAACCGGCTCCCCGGCACGGTGCGCGCCGTCACCGCCGGAGGGGCGATGGCCGGGGTCAAGGTCGCGGTGGCCGGCGGCGAGCTGACCGCCGCGATCACCAAGGACGCGGTGGAGGACCTGGGCCTGGCGCCCGGTGCGGAGGTGACCGCGCTGATCAAGGCGACGGAGATCTCGCTCGCCGCCGTTTGAACGCAGTGCACCGCGGAGTCTCCCGCCCCGCCGCGGGACGCCGTGCGCACCCCGACCGTCGGCCGGATCGGCTACGGCGACTCGGGCGGCTCACAGGTGCCCAGCCAGATGCCGGTGATGGCGCTGATGTAGCGCGCCCCGCAGCGGTCGGAGGGCACGACGAGCTGACTGCCGGCCGTATCGAGCGGACACGCGTCCATGGCCGTGGCCAGCAGGATCGGCGCGTCGCCGAAGTCGGCGTCGAGCTCGGCCCAGGACAGCACCGTGCGGTGGCCGTCCCCGCCGGTGACGGACAGCAGATAGCGGGAGCGGTCCTTGCGCCGCCGGGCGTCGAAGGCCGGGCCGGCCTCGTCCATGACGTCCCGCAGCAGGGGCCCGTCGAAGGTGTGGCGCTGGGGCCCGTTGGTGGCGCAGTCGAAGACGACCTCGGCCCGTCGCTGCCGCCACCGTGTGCGGAGGTCCGCGACGGTCAGGGTGAGCGGATGGTGCAGCCGACCGCGGATCAGCAGGCGCCGGGGGCCGGCGGACACGGCGTCACCGGGATCCGGGCGTACGACGGTGGTGGTGCGGGACGGCGGGCTGAGTCGGCTCATTCGCTTCCCCCTTGAGGCGGACCGCGCGGCGGCTGCCTCCCTGTGATGCCCGACCGCACCACCGCTGAATCTCGAATACCACCCTCTTTCGCAGTTTTGCCTCGCTGGTGTGAGGTGAAATAGCCCAAGAGGGCGGCATGTCCGGGGTTGAGATCAGGCCATGCACACCGCCTCGTCCGCCGGGCCGGCGCCCGCGGGCCGCTCACACCGACCCCTCGCGCGCGGGGTGCGCACGGGCCGACCGGCCCGGTTCCGCACCGGCCGCGCGGTGCTCCTCCAGCGCCAGCCACACCTTGTCGCGCAGCAGCGGCACCTCCGTGAAGCGCACGCCGGTGGCGTCCCGCAGCGCATTGGCGAAGGCGGGGGCGACCGGGTTGAACGGGCTCTCGCTCATCGACTTGGCACCCAGCGGCCCGATGGCGTCCGAGGTCTGCATGAAGTGCACCTCGGTGCGCGGCACATCGGCGTAGGCCGGCAGCCGGTAGCGGCGGAAGGCGGGGGTGAGGACCTTTCCGGTGTCGTCGACGAGGACCTGCTCGAAGAGGGTCGCGCCGAGCGCCTGGGCGACTCCGCCCTCGACCTGGCCGCGGCACTGGAGGGGGTTCATGACCTTCCCCGCGTCGGCCGAGTGCACGCTGCGCAGGATCCGCATCTCCCCGGTGTCGGGGTCGACGGCGACCCGGAACCACTGGGCGTTGAACGCGACCGAGCGGGGCGATCCGCCCCAGTGGCCGTCCGCCGTCAGCGGCACGTCCGTGCCGCGTGCCGCCTCGTGGAGCTCCTTGAGGGACACCGTCCGCCCGTCGCACTCCACCGCGTCCGCCAGCAGGCGGCACTGGCTGCGCGGGGCCCGGGCGTACTCGGCGGCGAATGTCAGGATCCGCTCGGCCAGCCCGTTGGCCGCCCTCATCACGGCCTTGCCGGCCACCACCGTCCCCGCCGAGCCGAAGGCGCCGGTGTCGTGCCGGACCACATCGGTGTCGGACTGCCGGATGGCGATCCGGTCCACCGTGGTGCCGAGCGCCCCGGCGGTGATCTGCTTGTGCACGGTGGTGGTGCCGTTGCCGAACTCCGCGGTGCCCACCGCGATGTCGTACCTGCCGTCCTCCAGCAGCGTCACCGTGGCGTCGGCGAAGTGCCCGCCGGGCGGCCCGGTCGCGATCATCGACATGGCGGTGCCCTGTCCGACCAGCCAGCCCGCCGGCGCGTCCGCCGCGCTGCGGTCCTCGGCGATGGCGTCCCGGACGACCTTCAGGCACTGGTCGAGGCCGTAGCTGGCGATGTGCAGGTCCTCCTCCTCGCCGCCGGGGCTGATCATGTGCTCACCGGGGCCGATGATGTTCCGCTCCCGGAAGACCAGGGGGTCGATGCCGAGGCGGCGGGCGAGTTCGTCCATGGTCGACTCCACGGCGAAGGTCACCTGGCCCAGCCCGTAGCCGCGGAACGCCCCGGCGGGGACGCAGTTGGTGTAGACGGAGTACGCGTCGACCTTCTTGTGCGGGGCCCGGTAGACGGCCATCGACTCGCCGACGCTGTGGAACATCACGGCCGGGCCGTGGTTGCCGTACGCGCCGGTGTTGGCGACCACCCGGAGCCGGAGCGCGGTCAGCGTGCCGTCCCGCTTCGCCCCCGCCTTGATCGCGATGCTGAACGGGTGCCGGGTGGTGGCGCCGAAGAACTGCTCGGCGCGGGTGAACTCCAGCTTCACCGGCCGCCTCAGCCGCAGCGCGGCCAGCACCACGATGTCCTCGACGAGCATCTCCTGCTTGCCGCCGAAACCGCCGCCGACCCGGCCCGCGACCACCCGGACCTGGTCCTCGGGCAGGTCGTAGAGCGCGCACAGGGCGCGGCGGGTCAGGAACGGCACCTGGGTGCTGGAGCGCACCACGAGCCGTTCCCGGCCCGTGATCCCGTCCTCTTCGGCCGCCTCGGACGCCTCGGACGGCTCGGACGCCTCGGACGGCTCGAAGTAGGCCACCGCACCGTGCGTCTCCAGGCTGGCGTGCTGCACCCGCTGGGTGCGGAAGGTCTCCTCGTAGACCAGGTCGGCGTCGGCGAAGCCCTGCTCGACGTCGCCGATCTCGCCGTGCACCTCACCGACGACGTTCTCCTCCGGCCGGGCGATCCGCGACGCCCCGGCGTCCTTGGGGTGGATCACCGGCGCGCCGGGCCGGATGGCCAGCTCCGGGTCGAGGACGTGGGGCAGTTGCTCGTACTCCACCGCGATCCGGCGGCAGCCCTCCTCGGCCGCCGCCTCGCTGTCGGCGACCACGGCCGCCACCCGCTGTCCGACGAACCGGACCACGTCGTCCAGCACCCTGGTGTCGTCGGGGTCCTCGGTGGGGTGCTCGTGGCGGGCCGAGGAGAACAGCCGCTCGGGGGCGTCGTGGTGGGTGAGGACGGTGTGGACACCGGGCACCCGCAGGGCCGCGGAGGTGTCGATGGCGACGATCCGGGCGTGTGGGTGCGGGGAGCGCAGCAGCTTCATGTGCAGCAGTCCGGGCACGTCGATGTCGAAGGTGTAGCGGGCCGTGCCGGTGACCACCTGCGGCCCGGCCGGGGCGCCCAGGCTGCGGCCGACCGACTGGCCCGGGCCGGGCTCCTCGACGTGGGTGACGCCGCGCACCGCGTCCTCGATCGCGCGGTAGCCGGTGCAGCGGCAGAGGTTGCCCTTCAACGCCCGGGGCAGGTCGGTGAGTTGGTCCTCGTCGAGCTTCGCGGTGGTCATCAGGAATCCGGCCGTGCAGAAGCCGCACTGGAAGCCCTGGGCGTCGAGGAACCGCTGTTGCACGGGGTGCAGGTCGCCGCCCGGCTCGGCCAGCCCCTCCACCGTGGTCACCGAGCGCCCCTCGGCGCGGACGGCCGGGTAGAGGCAGCTGTGCACCGGTTCGCCGTCGACGTGGACGGTGCAGGCCCCGCAGTCGCCGGAGTCGCAGCCCTTCTTGACGCCGAACCAGCCGCGGTCGCGGAGGTAGGTGCGCAGGCACTGCCCGGGCCGGGGCTCGGCGTCGAAGGGGGTCTCGTTCACCCGGATCCGGAAGGTCATCGGTCGGCTCCTTCGGTCAGTTCGCGGCGGATCTCCTCCGCCAGCCGCAGCGCCATGTGCCGGCGCCAGGCCGGCAGTCCGTGGATGTCGTCGAACCAGTCGCCCTCGGTGACGGTCGAGGCGAGGGCGTCGCGCAGCTCCCCGGCGTCCGGCGGCAGCGGGAACCAGAGCCGGAACGGCCGCACGGTGGCCGCGGTGACGGTCACCGCCAGTGAGCCGTCCAGCGGGTCGAGGACGCCGATGACCAGCGCGCCGGAGCGGCCGAGTCCGTACAGGGAGGCCTGCCGGAAGGCGGTACGGCCGACGAGCGCCCGGGCGGGCAGGGTGACCGAGCGGAGCAGTTCGCCCTCGCCGAGGTCCTTGCGGCCGGCGCCGGTGATGAAGTCCGTGACCTTGGTGCGGCGCAGCGTGCCGTCCTGGCCCTGGAGCAGGCAGCTGCCGTCGAGGGCGGCGGTCAGCGAGATCATCGGCCCGGCGGGCAGACCGTTGCAGAGGTTGCCGCCCACGGTGGCCATGTGCCAGATCTTGAAGGAGGCCAGGAAGGCGCGGCAGCACTGCTCGAAGAGGGGGGCCGCCGGGGCGCGGTAGGCCGCCGCGAAGCGGGAGAGCTGGGCGATGGTGCAGGTCGCCGCGATCTCCAGCGAGCCGTCCGGCAGCCGGGTCAGCGGTTCCCAGCCCATCCTGCTCAGGTCCACCAGGCGTCGTAGGTGCGGCTGTGGTTCGGAGAAGAGGTAGGTGCCGCCACCCAGCCAGGCGTCGCCGGTGCGCCACGGGGTGCGCTGCCGGGCGTCGCGCACCTCCAGCACCGTGTTGAGGTCCATGCGGCCGAGTGAAGCAACCGGACGGTGCCCGGCACGACTGGTGCACAACACGGAAAAACACCGTCGCCGGGCCCGTGATCTGGATGATCAACCAAGAAGGCTTTGGCCTGGATCGCCTGGCATTTACGATGCAGACACTCATATTCGCCTCGTGAATGTGAGATGCCGAGGCTTGCCCGGCAGCCGCCCAAGGAGCCAGCACATGCACGTCCACGATCTCCTTCAGGTCGACGCCCTCGACCTGACCCTGCTGTGGGGCGAGGGTGCCCTGCTCGACCGGGAAGTCAGCGGTGTCACCGCCACCGACCTGGAGGACCCGGCACGGTTCCTCCAGCCGGGCGAGCTGGTGCTGAGCGGGCTGGTGTGGTGGGCGCCGGGGGACGACCGCGCGAAGGTCGACCGCTTCGTCTCCGCCCTGCACTCCGCCGGGGCCACCGCGCTGCTGGCCGGCGAGGAGACGCACGGCGCGGTCCCGGACGTCCTCGTCGACGCCTGCCGCGACCACGGCATCGTGCTGCTGGCCGTCCCCGCGCACACCAGCTTCCGCGCCATCACGGAGGCGGTGTATCTGCGCCAGTGGGGAGACCTCAGCCGCCGGCCCACCGGCCACCCCGCGCTGCCGGAGAACGTCCGCACCGAACTGGCCGGGCTGCTCGCCGAGAACGCCGGGCCGGACGCCCTGCTGGAGCGCGCCTTCGCGCACCTGGGCGGAGCGCCCTGCTCGCTGCTGACGGCGACCGGCCGGGTGCTGGCCCGCACCCCGGACGCCCCGGAGCTCTCGGCAGGTCGCGCCGCGCAGGAGCTGCGGACGGCCGCTGCCGGCACCGCCCTGCGGATCGACGGGACCGCCGGCCCGTACGACGGCTGGCACCTCCGGCTGCACGGCGCGGCCGACGTCCCCCCTCGTGTGCTGCACGAGATAGCCGAGGTCATCGCCCAGTACCGGCACCACACCGAGCTGCGGCAGGCGGCCGAACGGCGGGCGGCCGAGGCGCTGTTGGCGCTCGCCGACGCCGGCCCGGTCGACGCCGCGGCGCTCGCCGAAGCGCTGCGGGCCTGCGGGTTGCCGACCACCGGCCCGTACCGGGTGGTGGTGGCCACGCTGGCCGGCGAGGAGCCCGGCGAGGCGGTGAACGCGCTGGCGGAGGCGCTGCGGCACTCCCCCGGCACGGACTGCGCGGTCGGCCGGCTCGCGAGCGGCGAGGCGGCCGCCGTGGTCGGCGCCGCGCGGGACGACGGCACGCTCGCCGCGCTCGACGAGGCGTGGCCGGCCCTGCACGCCTGCCGCCCGCCGGCACCGCTGCACGCCGGGGTCAGCGCCCCGGTGCCCGCGGCGGAGGGGCTCGACTCCGCGCTGGACCAAGCGCGTTACGCCCTGGCGGCGGCCCGCGCCGGGGCCCCGGACGGCGCGCGGGTGACCTGTGTCGAGGACCTCGACACGCTGGGTGCCCTGCTCGCCGGCGTACCGTCCGAGGTCCGCGCGGCCTTCAGCAGCCGGGTGCTGGGCCCGTTGGCACGCGGCGGTTCCGCCTCGCACCGGATGCTGCTGGAGACGCTGGAGGTCTTCCTCGCACAGCACGGATCATGGGCGCGGACGGCCGAGGCGCTCCATCTGCACGTGAACACGGTGCACTACCGCATCCAGCGCATCGAGACGCTCACCGGCCGCGATCTGTCCCGGCTCGACCACAAGCTCGACCTGCACGCGGCGCTGCTGTGCCGCTGACCGACCGCGCGGGCGTACGCGGCGGCCCGGCTCAACTCCGGTCGTCCGGGCGGTCGATGTGCACGTTGGTGGACTTCACCCGGGCGGTGGCGGTCACCCCCACCTCGATCCCCAACTCCTCCACGGCCTCCCGGCTGACCATCGAGACCAGCCGGTGCGGCCCGGACTGGATCTCGACCTGGGCGATCACATCGTCCACGGTCACCTTGGTGACGATCCCGGCGAACGCGTTCCGCACCGACGTCAGCACCTCGCCGGGCACCGGATGCAGCCCGGCGGCCCGCTCCTTGGCGAACCCGGCCAGGCTCACCCCGTCGATGACGCGGTTCCCGGAACCGTCCCGCTCCATCCGCAGCTGCCCGCCGTCGGCCCAGCGGCGGACGGTCTCCGAACTCACACCCAGCAGCCCAGCTGCCTGACCAATGCTGTACGTCGGCACCCCCGCACTCTAAGGGGTGTCCCGTGATCCCTCGCCAGGAGCAGCGGTCGGCGACCGTCGCGGCGGGCCTCACCCGCTGAGGTGACGCCCGAAGAATTCCAGTACCCGCTGCCAGGCCTCCCCCGCGACCTGCGGGCGGTACCCCGGCCGGTCCACGGCGAAGAAGGCGTGCCCGGCACCGTCGTAGGTGTGGAAGGCGTGCACCTTGCCGTGTTTGCGCAGCGCGTTCTCCAGCTCCGCCGTCTCGGCCGGGGAGGGGTGCTGGTCCTCGGCGCCGAAGAGCCCCAGCAGGGGGCAGCCGAGGTCCTTGGTCAGGTGCAGGATCGGTTCGACGGCGAGCGGCGAGTCCTCCGGCGGGCGGCGGACGATGAAGGCCCCGTAGCAGTCCACCGCGGCCTGGAGGTCCAGGCTGCACGCCGCGAGGAAGGACTGTCGGCCGCCCGAGCAGTAGCCGATGGTGCCCACCCGCCTGTTGGACGAGGTGAGCCCGCGCAGATAGCGGGCCGCGCCGGCGACGTCCCCGACCAGCCGTTCGTCGGGTACACCGCCCCGCGCCCGGGCCACCGCGGCGGCCTCGCCCGGCTCGGCGCCCGGTGCCTCGCGGCTGTAGAGGTTGGGGCAGACCGCGGCGAAGCCCTCGGCGGCGAACCGCCGGGTGATCTCCTTGCTGCCGGTGTCGTAGCCGGGCATGTGGTGGATGACCACCACCCCGCCGACCGGCCCGGGAACGAGCGGCCGGGCGGCGTAGGCCTCGATGAGGTCGCCGCGGTGACCGGTGAGGGTGACGGTCTCTGCCAGGAGTGCGTCGTACATGGGGTCCTCGCCCTTGCCTCGGTCGCTGGGGTCGTGGGGCGGCCGACGGCGGTGACGGTCACGACGGTTCACCGGTCCTCGGCGGGGTGTCCGTCCTCGGTGTCGGCGGGACCGTCCGCCGGTCGCCCGGAGTGCGGACGGCCCGGCGCCGGCTGCGCCCCCTCGACGAGATCTTCCAGCGCCGGGAGCGCGTCCTGGAGGAGGCGCAGCCGGTCGGGGGCCAGTCGGCCGATCCGCTCGGCCAGCAGGCCGGTGGTCTCCCGCCGCACCGCGCGGAGCAGCGCGAGCCCGTCGTCGTTCAGGCTGACCAGGCTGGCGCGCTGGTCGGTGGGGTCGGGGCGGCGGGCGATCCAGCCTCGGTCGTCGAGCAGCTCCACCATCCGGGAGGTGGTGGACAACGCGATGTTCATCCGCGCGGCGAGTTCGCTGATGCGCAGCGGCCCGTGGGCGGCGAGCGCCGCGAGGGCGGCCGTCCGGCTGGGCGTGAGGTCGCGGTACGGGAGCCGGCCGCGGAGCAGGGGCAGCAGTTGCTGGATCACCGCGCGCAACCGCCCGGCCAGCTCGGCGGGTTCCGGTGCGGGGTCCACCGGCGCGTCGACCGTGGCGTCGGTTCGCTCCATCGGGGGCTCCTGGGGTGACGGGCGACGGGGTTAGGTGTCCGGGGGCGGCGGGGACGGCGGCGGCCGGGTGTCGCGGCAGGGACCGGGGGCGGGCGCGGGGCCGGAGGGCGCACCGGGCCGCCGGGATCAGCAGGAGTCCTGCCCATGGGACACCCTCTCCCACCGGGACATGTACTTGCTTGACGTCAACCAATCTACTGCCGTCTACGGAGTCCGGCCAGGGACTGCCGGAGGGGTCCGGAACCGACCGGGACACCCCGCCCGGAGCCCTGCCCGCCGCCTCGGGGTGGGTCGTCGCGGTTCCGCGGGGGGCATCGGCGCGGCCGCCGCGACACCCGTTCAGAGGAGCTCGCACCCCGATGGGCCGGTCTCCACTCACCCTAAGGGCCCCTCGTCCACCGCTCCGTGTCGCACGGCCAAAAGATCGCCAACATCCTTCCTTATCAAGGGAGTTGGGGCAGGAGATGACGGTCCGGAGCCTGACACCCGGTCACACGAAATGGCTAATGAGACGATTTTTCGCGTTGCGATGCATTTATCCCGATGTGAATCTGGTATTCCCCATCGCCAAAGGAGTTGATCGCATGGTTACGGATCGCACAGCGCCGATCGAGACGGCCACTGTGGCCGAGGTCGAGGGACTGCTCGAACCCACTGAGGCAGACGGCGTGTTCCGCGATACCCGCGAGTGTGGAGGTGCGCTGCTGCTGGCCGCGCTGCTCCTGATCTCGCCGCCCACCCCCCGGCCCAAGACTGACACTCGCTGAGGGGAAAGCGTTGGCTGAGCAGACGCAGGGAGCAGTCCCGCTGAGCGCTGTGATTGCCGATGCCGCAACCGGGGTCGCCCTCGCCCTGCGGGGTGAGGGCGACCCTTATGCGCTGTCCGGCATTCTGCGGCAGGAGGATGCGCTGACCCCGGCCGCGGTCCGGGTGCTCGGCGCCGACGCGCTCGCGCCGTACGCGATGGAGCACCTTGCGGCGCCCATCGGTGCGGACGACGAGGCGGTGGTCCGCCAGGCGCTCGCGGCCTATCCACCGAAAGCCGATGCCTCGGAGGTGTCGGTGTGGAGCTACCGGGGCCTCGTCGAGGCCGCACACGTCCATCTTCCCGGAGGCGCACGGCAGTGGCCGCCGGCACCCGCGGCCCCGTCCGGCTGGGTCCAGAGCGACCCCTGGCCGAAGCTGTCGCACCGGGTGTCGCAGCTCGCCGCGCTGGCGCTGCCCCGGCTTGCCCCGGGTCTCGCCGAGCAACTCGCCGCCCGTACCGACGACCTGGCCCGGGGTTTCGTCCGGGCGGTCCGCCGCCGGGACTGGTTGCAGGCCGCCGGCCTGGCGCGCTGGCTGGCCCGGCTGCCCGAGGTCCCGGAGACCCTGGGGCTCGACAGCGGGCTGGCGTTCGTCCGCCAGATGGGTGGCGCCGACCCGCGGGTCACGCTGCACGTCGTGGCCGCCCAGCGCTTCTACGGGCGGGGCTGGTGACCGCCGGCCACAGCGACCCCGGGCTGCTGGACCAGTTGGTCCGCGGCAGCCTGGGGTGGCTGGAAGAGGCGCGCGGCCGGTTCCGCCTGCCGCCGAACGTGACCACCGACGCCGACCCCAACCTCACCCTCAAACCGCTCGGCGAACTCGCCGAACTCACCCAGCTGATCGGGGTGTTGCACCCCAACGACGAGATCCGTCAGACCGCCCGCGGGCTGTTCGCCTTCGCCTGGAACGAGACCCGGGACGGCGAGCTGTTCGCGGACCTGATCCGCGGTGAACCGTTCGCCACCTATCCGGTGGAGCTCTACGGGACCTTCGCCCACGCCGGGCTGCGCCATGCCGAGGTCGACGACCTGCTCCAGACCACCACCCGGCTGCGCGGCTGGCGGGTGGCGCGCGAGGACCACACCCGTACGCTCGCGGTGCTCAAGGCGGAGCGGCGGATCGGGCTGCGGCCGCACGCCGACTTCTCCGCCGTGCTGGAACTGACCGGCCTCGGCGGGCTGCCGGAGCCCTGGGCGCTGGACCGCAAGGCGGCCTACGGCGTCACCCATGACGTCTTCCACCTCACCGACTGGGGGCGCAACCGGCAGCGGCTGTCCCCCGAGTTCGCCGGCTATCTGCGGCTGTGGCTCCCCTCCTGGTTGGAGAACTGGCTGGAGGAACAGCTGTGGGACCTGGTGGGCGAGCTGCTGGCGGTGACCGCCTGTCTGCCGAAGGCCCCGTACGACCCGGTGGCCTGGCAGCGGTTGGCGGATGCGCAGGCGGCCGACGGCAGCGTGCCCGAATGGGGTGCGGCGCCGTCCTCGGGCGACCCGGCCGAGACCTTCACCGCCTGCTACCACTCCACCCTGGTGACCGCGTTCGCCGCCACGCTCGCCCGGATCGCCGCCGACGAGGCCGGGACCGGCCCGGCGGGCGGGGACCCGGCGCTGGTGGGCGGGCGGACGCCCTGCGAAAGCGAGAGTGCCCCGTGACCGTGACGGCCGCATCCCCCGCCCTGCTGCACGGAGTCGGCGACCGGGCCCTGACCTGGCTCGACGACCATCGTGAGCACTTCCGGCTGACGCCCGACGACTTCGTCGACAACGGCGCGGTCGTCGAACGGCTCAAGCCCATCGGGGAGCTGGCGCTGAACATGCAGGTGCTGTTCCGGGAGGGGGTGGCCGGCTCCCGGCAGAAGGCCCGCGCCGGGCAGCTGCTGGACTTCGCCTGGCGGGAGCTGCTGGACGGCGGCAACGTGCTGGCCCGGTTGCAGCACGACGAGCCGCTGTCCCCCGTTCCGCTGGAGGTCTATGCGACCTTCCACGAGCTGGGCCACCGCCATCCGGGGCTGGAGACCGCGCTACAGGGCTGCCGGCGCACCGTCACCTGGACGGCGCTGGAGATGATGCCCAACCGGCGGCTCGGCGTGCTCAACGCGGAGCGCAAGCTGGGGCTGGTGCCCAGCAGCGACTTCGACGAGGCGGTGGCGCGCACCTGGCTGGGGCAGCTGCCCGAGCCGTGGACGGTACAGCTGCACATCGCCTACGACATCACGCACAGCGTCTTCCACCTCACCAACTGGGGCGAGTCCCCCGGGAAGATCCCGCCGGAGATCGCCGACTACCTCACCCACTACCTGCCGGCCTGGCTGGACGACTGGGCGGACCTGGAACACTGGGACCTGCTGGGCGAACTCCTCGTGGTGGACGCCTGCCTGCCGCGGCCCACGCTGGACGCGGGGCTGTGGGAGCGGTACGCCGCCGCCCAGTCGGACAGCGGCGCGATGCCCATCCAGCGCGGAATGCCGCAGGGCGACCCGGCACGCGTCTTCGACCTGGTCCACCACCCCACCCTGGTCGCCGCGTTCGCCTCCGCGATGGCCACCTCCCGCGCGATGTCCGCGGTCTGATGGGTCCGCAACGCGGCGCCGCGCTCGCCGACCGCCTCGCCGACGCGGTCACCCGCATCGACGCCCCGGACGTCGTGCTGGCCGCCACCCGGCGCGGCGTGCGGACCGTCGTCACCGGTGGGACCGCGCTGTCCCCGCCCACCCCGCGCCATGCGCTGCACTACGAACTGGGCTCGCTGTCCAAGACCTTCACCGTGCTGCTGCTGACCGGCCTGGCCAGGTCCGGGGTGCTCGCCCTGGACGATCCGCTCGCTGCCCATCTGCCGGGCCTGCCACTGCCGCACCCGCGCTCGCGCCGGATCACCCTGTGGCACCTGGCCACCCACACCTCGGGGCTGCCGCGGATCCCCGCGGACCTGATCGCCGGAGCCCTGCTGCATCCATACGCCAACGGGTACGCCTCCTACGACACCGAGCGGCTGCTGCGCACCTTCGCCCGCACCCGGCCCCGGCACCGTCCGGGCACCCGCTGGCGGTACTCCAACTTCGGGCTGGCGCTGCTCGGTCCGGCCATGTCCCGGGCCGCGGGCGCCGCCTACCCCGAGCTGCTCGCGGACCGGGTGCTGGGACCGCTCGGGCTGGCCGACACCACGCTGGGCCCGGGCACCACCGGTACCGACGCCATCGGCCACCGGACGAACGGGGTGACGCCGGTGCCCGGCGCCGACATGGGCGCGTTCGCCGCCGCCGGCTCGGTCCGGGCCACCCCCGGCGATCTGCTCGGCTACCTCGAAGCGCACCTCTCCCCCGAGGCCACGCCGCTGTCCGGGCCGCTGCGCGACGTGCAGGTCCCGCTGCTGCGCCGCGGCTGGCGGTACCGCAACACCCACACGCTGACGTGGTATCACCATCCGGCGCCGCACGGGCCGTTGCTCTTCCACGTCGGGGCGACGTTCGGGCAGCAGGCGTTCCTCGGCTACCACCCGGCCACGCACACCGGGCTGGTCGCGCTGGCGACCCGGCGCGGCCGCACCTGCCGGATGATCAGCACCGCCTACGAGCTGCTGTACGCGTTGGCCGGCGAGCCGGCGGTCTGACCGCGGGGCCCGGGCCGGAGCGGGCGGGCGAGGCGAGCGGTCAGAGGTCGCCCGCGAGGATCCGGGGGAGGGAGGTTCCGGGGCGTTCCTCGCTGGCCTGGCGGAAGGCCTCCGCGTAGGCCTCGTCTCCGATGGCCGCGCGGGCCCGCCGCTCGCACTCCTCGCGAACCGCGCGCAGTTCGGGGGTGCCGCGCTGGGGGTGCCCGACGGTGCGCCAGATGGCCTGTCCGCTGCCGTAGACCCGGGCGGCGGCCGCACCGTCGCCCTGGGCGGCGACCGCGGCGGCGAGCAGGTCCAGGCCGAGGGCGATCCCGAACTTGTCGCCGATGTCCTGCTTGCCCGCGAGCATGGCGCGGGCGTGGTCCGCGGACTCCTCGGGGCGGCCCTGGAACAGCGAGATCAGCGAGAGTTGGTAGTCGGTGTAGGAGCGGGTCCAGTGCTCGCCGCGCTGCACACAGCCGCGGCGCAGGGCGGTGGCCTCGGCGCGGGCCTCGGCGAGCCGACCGAGGGCGGTGAGCGCGAAGATCCGCACGAGGTGGCAGCGCAGCCGCCCGGCGGAGTCGAACGGGGCGCCCGGCGGCGGACCGAGGATCTGGTCCACGACGGTGTGCGCGGACATCGGCCGGCCGGCCATCAGATGGGTGAGGCCCACGAGGTAGGCGGCCTGGAGCACCGCCTCCGTGTCCTCGCCCGCCCGTGCGGCGCGCGTGCACGCGAGGCCCAGGGAGTCGGCCGACGGCAGGTCGCCCTGGAGCAGTACGGCGACGCCGAGCGCCCACAGCGCCCGGGTGCGGGCCCGGCTCGGGCCCTGGTGCGCGTCGAGGGCGCGGGCCAGGTAGTCGCGGGCCTCGTGCAGATGGCCGCAGCAGCTCCAGAAGAACCCGACCGCGGCGCAGAGCTCCTGGGCCCGTTCCGGATCGGTGACCAGGAGGTGGTCCAGGGCGGTGCACAGGTCGACATGGGCGTCGGCGACCCTGCCGTACCAGCTGACCTGTTCGGGGCCCAGCCAGCCCCGCTCGGCGCGGCGGCCGAAGGCGACGAAGTGCGCGGCGTGCCGGTCCGACAGGTCGGAGACCTCGTCGAGTTCGCCGAGCCAGAGGCGGCCGTACTCGCGCAGGGTGTCGAGCATGCGGTAGCGGGAGCCCTCGCGGGTGACCACCGACTTGACGGCCAGTCCGGCCAGTGCGGTGCGCACGCCCTGCTCGGTGAGCGGGCCGCCGGCGCAGACCGCGCCGGCGGACTCCTCGTCGAAGGTGCCGCGGAAGACGGAGAGCCGGGCCCACAGCAGCCGCTCCAGCGGCGTGCACAGTTCATGGCTCCAGCCGATGGCGCAGCGCAGCGTCCGGTGCCGTGGGAGGCGCATCGGCCGGTCGCCGTCGAGGGCGTCGAAGCGGGAGGTGAGCCGTTCGGCGATGCGCTCGACGGAGCTGTTCGCCAGTTGGGCTCCGGCCAGCTCCAGGGCCAGCGGAATGCCTTCGAGACGGCGGCAGATCACCTCGGCGGCGGCCGCGTGCAGGGGGTCGGTGAACCGGAGCCCGGGGTCGGCGGCGCCGGCCCGGTCGGTGAACAGGGTGAGCGCGTCGTTGTCACCGGTGCAGGGCAGCGGGCCGATCTCGGTGATCGCCTCGCCGGCCAGTTCCAGCGGCTGGCGACTGGTGACCAGCACCCGCAGGTGGGGGGCGGCCGTGAGCAGGTCGCCGAGGAGGTCCCGGCAGGCGTCGACGAGGTGTTCGCAGGAGTCCAGGACCAGCAGCAGCCGCTTGTCCACGAGCCATTCGCAGAGCGCCGCCACCGGGGTACGGGCGGTGTGGTCGGCCAGGCCGACGGCGTCACAGACCGTGGCCAGCAGCAGCCCTTCGCCGTCTAACGGCCACAGATCGGCCCAGCAGACCCCGTCGGGAAAACGTGGTGCCGCGGCGCGTGCGGCCCGTAACGCGATCCGGGTCTTGCCCACACCGCCGGGGCCGGTCAGGGTGATCAGCCGGTGTTCCGTCAACTGCCGGCCGATCTGCCCCAGTTCGGTGCGCCGGCCGACAAAGCTGGTCGATTCCTCGGGAATGATGCTCGCCACCCGCCCAGTTTGCCCCAGCTTCGGCCTCGGGTGGCGCAGGGTGGCGAAGCCTGGCGGTGGCATGGCGTTGACGCCGGTGGACGGGCTGTTGTGGTCAGGGCGTGACGATGGGGAAGGTGGGGTTCGGGGTGCCGAGGAGGCCAAGGAGCTGGTCGAGCACGCCGGTCTCGCCGTACTGTACGGCGTCGGACGGCCCGCGGCCCGCGAGCAGGTCGAGCAGCTGGGGCTTGGTGAGGGTGAGCGTCAGGTCCGGGCTGCGGTCGTCGGACACGGTCGGGGGTCCGGGCGAACTGAGGTACGTCAAGGCGCCGTTGGACAGCGTCAGCTGCCAGGTCCGGTCCTCGTCGGGGAGGTAGAGGTCGAGGGTGAGCGCGGTGGACCAGGCGCGCGGGCCGTCGATGCGGATGGCGAGCGAGTCGATGAGCTGGTCGACGGTGAGGGCCTGGGCCATCTCGGGGTTGGTGGTGTCCAGTCGCACGTCGGCGATGGTGCCGCGGAGCTCCATGGCGCCGGTGAGGTAGAAGTTGCGCCAGGTGCCGTTCTCGCAGCCGTGCCCCAGTCGTTCGTAGACGGCGGCGAGTTCGCGGCGGGCGCGGAGGTTCTTGGGGTCGGCGAAGACCGCGTGGTTGAGGAGGGTGGCGGCGAACCGCAGATCGCCCTCGGCGGCGTACTGCTTGCCCGCGTCCACGGTGGCCTCGACGCCGCCGAGGGTGTGCACGTAGCGCTTGGCCTGCTCGACGGGCGGGTGCTCCCACAGGTGGGCGGGGTTGCCGTCGAACCAGCCCATGTAGCGCTGGTAGATCGCCTTGACGTTGTGGCTGAGCGAGCCGTAGTAGCCGCGGTTGGCCCACACCCGTTCCAGGCCCGGCGGCAGGCGTAGCTCCTCGGCGATCTCCGCACCGGTGCAGCCCTCGTTGATCAGTCGCAGGGTCTGGTCGTGGAGGTAGGCGTACAGGTCGCGCTGGTTGGCCAGCAGGGCCTTGATCCGGTCCTTGCCCCAGGTCGGCCAGTGGTGGGAGGCGAAGGCGACTTCCACCTCGTCGGCGAAGAGGGCGAGGGCCTCGCCCAGGTAGTGCGACCAGGCGCGGGTGTCGCGGACCACGGCGCCGCGCAGCGTCAGGATGTTGTGCATGGTGTGGGTGGCGTTCTCGGCCAGACAGAGGGCCTGGTGCGCCGGGAAGCAGAAGTTCATCTCGGCCGGCGCCTCGGTGCCGGGGGTGAGCTGGAAGACGATGCGTACCCCGTCGAGGATCTCCTCCTGGCCGGTGCTGGTGATGCCCACGGTCGGCGGGATCAGGCTGAGGGTGCCGGTGGAGTGGGTGGCGCCCAGGCCGCAGCCGATCTGGCCTTCCGGGCCCTTGGGGAGTTCGGCGCCGTACATGTAGACGGCGCGGCGGGTCATCGCGGTGCCGACGTAGACGTTCTCGCTGACCGCGTGGCCGAGGAAGCCGGCGGGTGCGAGCACCGGAACGGGCTGGTGGCCGTGCGGCAGTACGCCCCGGGCGCCGCCGAAGTGGTCCGCGTGCGAGTGGGTGTAGATCAGGCCGGTGACCGGCCGGTCGCCGCGGTACTTGCGGTAGAGCTCCAGGGCCGCGGCGGCGGTCTCGGCGGAGATCAGCGGGTCGATGACGATCACGCCGTGATCGCCTTCGACCATGGTCATATTGGACAGGTCCAGGCCACGGGCCTGGTAGATGCCGTCGGTGACCTCGTACAGGCCCTGGTGGCTCACCAGCCGGCCCTGACGCCACAGGCTCTCGTTGGCGGTGTCGGGGCAGTTCTGGGCGAGGAATCCGTACGCCTCGGCGTCCCAGACCACCCGGCCGTCGTCCATGGTGATCTCGGGCGGGTCCAGCGCGGCGATGAAGCCACGGTCGGCGTCGACGAAGTCTTCGTGGTCATCCACGGGCAGAGCGGTCACGGGGTGCTCCCTCTCCGAGGCGGCCGGCCGAAGCCGTCCCCCATAACCGATTTAACCCAATTTGGCGAGCCACCGCACGTGTGGGGTCGGGGCGTCCGCCGCCACCCCGGCAGCGGGGCGGATCCGACCCCGGTCGACCGGCCCCGCCCCGCGTCCCGATCACACCGGCTCGGCCTCGATGAGCGAGAAGCGGTTGGGTGCGGGGAGCGGTGTGACGGTGCGGACGGCGAAGCCCGCGGCCTCGCAGAGCCGCTCGAATTCGTCCCGGGTGCGCTCCCGGCCCCCTACGTTGACCAGCATGTTCAGGTCGACGAGGTAGACCGCGCCGGGCGCCGAGGGGACGACGACCGGCGGCAGCACCGGCTCGACGATCAGCAGCCGGCCGCCGTCGGGGATCACCCGGCGGCAGTGCCGGAGGATGTCCGCGCAGCGCTCGTCGCTCCAGTCGTGGATCACGCTCTTGAGGAGGTAGAGGTCGGCGCCCTCGGGAGCGGTGGCGAAGAAGTCGCCGGTGACAAGGGTGCAGCGGTCCTCGACCCCTTCGTGCGCCAGCCGCGCCGGGGCCTGGGCGAGGCCCTCCGCGGTGTCGAAGAGGATGCCGGTGAGGGTGGGGTACGCCCGCAGGACCGCGGCGAGCAGGGTGCCGTCCCCGCCGCCGATGTCGGCCACCGTCGAGAAGCGGCCGAAGTCGCAGGACGACGGCACCAGCGCGGCGGTGTCACGGGTGCCCTGGCTCATCGCGGCGTTGAAGTCGGCGGAGAGCTGCGGCTGTTGGGCGAGGTGACCGAAGAAGTCGGTGCCGAAGACCGCGTCGAAGGAGGTCTCACCGGTGCGCACGCTGTCGTCCAGGCGCTCCCAGGCCCGGAGCATGGTGGGATCGGTGAACATCCGGGTGAAGGAGTGCAGCGACTCGGGGTGGTCGGCGCGCAGCCGGGCACCGCCCGGGGTGGCGGCGAAGACGCCCGGGGCCTGCTCGACGAGCAGCCCGAGCCCGGCCAGCGCCCGCAGTAACCGGCCCATCGCCCCGGGCTCGGCCGCGCACTCCGCGGCCAGTTCGGACGCGCTGCGCGCGCCGTCACCGATCAGATCGGCGATCCGCAGCCGGGCGGCGGCGCCCACCGTGTGCGCCGCCATGGCCCCGAAGACGATCGCGACCAGCGCGTCCCGGGCCTCGTCCGATGTCCGGTTCTGGTTCGACATGATGCGACACCTCTCGTTCAACGGCGTTACGGGCAGGGCGTGCCAGGGCACAACAATGCAGGTGACGTTGATTCCCCGAAACCCCTCTCACCCGTTGGTCGGGTGACCCCGGCTTCACCCGACCGCCGGAGCAATGCCCCCTCGTATGCGCCCTGCCCGCAGCGCGCGTTGCATGCACCCCCGGGAGAGGAGGGACAGCGCTGTCCCCCTATGACGACCGCCCCTTCGGCGAGCTCGCCGAGCTGTTCCGACGCACCGACACCCCGTACGCCCGCTCTCGCGCCCCGTGGGCCGGCCGCCCGCCCCGCTCATGCCCTCGCCCTCGCAGCCTGTCCTGGCTGATCCCGGCGGCCGCGGCCGGCAGCCTGGCCGCCGGGATCGCGCTGTCCCACGGCTTGCTCATCGCGGGCGGGCTGGTGCTGGCCGGCCTGACCGGGCGCCTGACCGCCGGCAGCCGCGACCACCGGCGGTAGACCGCGCCCGCCGCGCCCCCGTCACCCCCGGTCACGACAGATGACGCACAGCCGCCGGCCCGCTCGCCCTCCAGAGAAGGACGAGCGGGCCGGCGGCCCATCCCACGCCCCCGCTACGGGGGAGCGCACCTCACGTGGTGCGGCGACTCTTCGACGCCACGGCGACGCACAAGGCACCCAGCAGGAACGTCAGGGCACCGATGACGATGTTGTTCCAGATGACACCGGCATCGGGGCTGGTCCCGACGATCCAGGGCGAGATGACCATCCAGACACCGATCGCGCACATCGCACCGCTCAGCCCGTACATCCGCTCAGGGGCCGCGGTGAAACCGACCGCCAGCAGGGCGATCGCGACACCGATGATGAGGTTGTGGGCCATCAGCGCGGGCTGTGCGGCGGCGAAGTGGACGATGAACGGAGAAGCGGCGCAGTACAGACCGACCAGGAACACCGGGCCGTCGACGAGTACCACGTCACGCCCGACGAGAACCCGCTCGTACCGAGCCTGCATCTCGGATACGTCGGGGTGACCTGCGAGATCTCCCCTGTGGTGTGAGACGTCGGCCATTCGACTCGCCTCCTTCGTTCGCAAGTCCGGCCGTTTTCGCGTGGCATCGGGCCGCGCACCTTTATTCTGCGCTTATGCCGCCTTTATGTGTAGATGAAGGGACAGGTGAATTCTGAAGCGTTCCCGTCATGCGCCCCTCATCCGCGGTCCAGCGCCCGCCCCAGCCCCAGGTTCCAGCGCCCGCCCCGGCCGCTGAGCTCGGTCACGGTCAACGGCGCCACGTCCAGCCGCCAGAACGCGTCCGCCGGCACCCTCAGCGCGCACACCGCCGCGGCACGCACCACGTCCGGCTCCACCACCGCCAGCACCCGGCCCGCGTCCAGGGCCATCGTGGTCAGCCAGCCCGCGATCCGGTCGCACAGCTGCCGCAGCGACTCCCCTCCGTGCCCGTCGAAGTCCGGGTCACGGAGCCAGCTGGAGACCGCCACCGGTTCGGCGGCGGCCACCTCCGCCAGGGCCCGGCCGCCCCAGTCGCCCATCGCACAGCCCGCCAGCTCCGCCTCGGGCCGGGCGGACAGCCCGAGCTCCACGGCGGTGTCCCGGCACCGCACCGAGGGTGAGGCGAAGACCCGGTCGGCCACCGGAAGCGACCCGGCGGCGGCGCGGGCGCGGCGCACCCCCGCCTCGCTCAACGGGCCGCCGTCGTCGAAGCGCACCTCGCGCTGGGACGCGCCCGCCGCCGGTGAGACCAACATCACCCGAGTTGTCATGCCCACTTCCTCACTCCCGTCGGACCGCCAACCAGCCCTGCCCACACGGGAGTTGCCCATGCGATGCGCCCTGTCCTGCGCCTCTCCGCCCCCTCCTCGGTATTGGCCGGAGGCGCGGCTCGCGGTACCTTCCCGATGATATTGACGACGACATGACGGAAGCCGGTGGAATTCCGGCGCGGTCGCGCCACTGTATGTCCGGTTTTTACCAGCCCAACGGGGCCAGGACCGGATGAGCCAGACCCGGCATGTCGTCACGCACTCCACGAAACAGGGACGCGAGTTCCCCTCACAGGAGGTTCTGCCATGGCTCAGACCATCGCACCCCCGGCAACCGGCGCCGCCGCCCCCGCCCCGCTCCCCCTCAAGGCGATCGCCCCCTGGGCGCTCTTCGTCGGCGTCCTGATGCTGGTCCTGCTCTACTTCGTCGGCGCCGAGCAGGGCGCCACCTCGCTGCTCTCCGGTACGGACGTTCATGAGTGGGTCCACGACGGACGCCACCTGCTCGGCTTCCCCTGCCACTGAACCGGCGCCGCCCCCATGAACTCCACAACTGTCAGAAACCTCCTGGTCCGGGGGATGCTCGCCGGACTGGCCGCCGGTGTCCTGGCCCTCGTCGTCGCCTACCTGCTGGGCGAACCACAGGTGGACGCCGCCATCGCGTTCGAGGAGGCACACAGCCACGAACACGAGATGGAGGTCGTCAGCCGCGGTCTCCAGTCCACCGCGGGGCTGGCCACCGGCGTACTGGTCTACGGCGTGGCCCTGGGCGGGATCGCCGCACTGGCCTTCTGCTTCGCCCTGGGGCGGATCGGCCGGTTCGGTGCCCGGGCCACGGCGGCGCTGCTCTCCGCGGCGGCGCTGCTCAGCGTCTACGTCGTCCCGTTCCTCAAGTACCCGGCCAACCCGCCGTCGGTCGGCGACCCCGACACCATCGGCAAACGGACCACGTTGTACTTCCTGATGATGCTGCTCGGCGTCCTGCTGGCCGTCGCCGCCACGCTCCTCGGCCGGCGGCTGGCTCCCCGACTGGGCAACTGGAACGCCACGGTGGCGGCCGTCGTCGGCTTCGCGGCGGCCATCGGCCTGGCGTACGCCTTCCTGCCGGCCGTCAACGAGGTGCCGGCCGGGTTCTCCGCCACCCTGCTGTGGCAGTTCCGGCTGTCGGCGCTCGCCGTCCAACTGGTGCTGTGGGCCGCCTTCGGGCTGGTCTTCGGACACCTGGCGGAGCGTGTCCTTCAGGCGCCCCGGGAGGCACCCACGGCGGAGGCGGCACCCGTCACCTCCTGAGTCGAGCACCCTCCGCGGGGGCCCGTGACGATCCGTCGCGGGCCCCCGCACATGCCGTGGCGGGCGGCGGACCGGTGCCGGAGCGCGAGGCTCAGGAGAGCCCCGGGATGCCGTCCAGGTGCGGGAGGTCGTGGTCCAGGCGCTCCCTTTTGGCCCGCAGGTAGCGGATGTTCTCGGCACGGGGTTCCATCAGCAGCGGGACCTGTTCGGCGACGGCGACGTCGTGCCGCACCAGCGCGGCGCGCTTGCGGGGGTTGTTCGACAACAGCCGCACCGACCGCACGCCGAGGTCCTTGAGGATCTCCGCCGCGACGCGGTACTCCCGGGCGTCGACGGGCAGTCCGAGGGCGATGTTCGCCTCGACCGTGTCGAGCCCCTCCTCCTGCAACCGCATGGCCCGGAGTTTGGCCAAAAGCCCGATTCCGCGGCCCTCATGGCCCTGGAGGTAGACGAGAATTCCGCTGCCGGCCGCCACGATCGCCCGCAGTGCCGCGGACAATTGATCGCCGCATTCGCAGTGCGTGGAGGCGAAGACATCACCGGTCAGGCATTCCGAATGCACCCGGGTCAGCGTCCGCTCCCCGGACACCTCACCGTGCACCAGCGCCACTTGCTCGATTCCGGTCCGGCGGTCGAGATAGCCCACCGCACGGAATTCCCCGTATGTGGTGGGCAGTCGGACCACCACCACCCGTTCCACACCCGGTTTCCGATCGGTGGCGTCCTCGAATGCGACAGCGAGGTCGGGGCCGGGGCCGGCGGCAACATCGTCGGGGTCCGTCATGGCGCGATGGTACCCGCGCGGGGAATCGAGCGGCAGAGATCGCTCAGAAACACAACAACACTGCCGCACGACCCCGGCAAGTATGCTGCGAGGCCCATGACTCGGCGGCCGACGGCGAAAGGCGGCAGCACACCATGACCGCTCCGGGACAACCGACCCCGTCCGCCGGCCTGTTGCCGGCGGACACCACCGAGGACGTACGGGCCCGGCGGCCCGTGCTGGCCGTTCTGCCGATCGGAAGCTTCGAACAGCACGGCCCCCACCTGCCGTTGACCACCGACACGGTCGTCGCCTGCACCATCGCCCGGGAGCTGGCCGCCGCCCACCCGGTCCTGCTGCTGCCGCCGCTGACGGTGTCCTGTTCGCACGAGCACGCCGACTGGCCGGGCACCGTCAGCATTTCGGCGCGGACGCTGCACGCGGTGGTCACGGACGTCGCCGATTCGCTCCGCCGCTCCGGCATCGGCACGCTGATTCTGGTCAATGGGCACGGCGGCAATTACGTACTGCGCAATGTGGTTCAGGAATCCGGCGGGAGCGGGCTGCGGATGGCGCTGTTCCCCGGGACGGCGGACTGGGAAGCGGCCCGTACCCGGGCCGGTGTGCAGACGTCCGGCCACAGCGATATGCATGCCGGAGAGGTCGAGACGTCCATTCTTCTGCACGCCCACCCCGAATTGGTCAAGGACGGCTACCCATCGGCGGATTGCACCGCCGATGACCGGAAACATCTGCTGACGCTCGGCATGTCGGCTTACACCGCATCCGGGGTCATCGGCCGCCCCTCGCTCGCCTCCGCCGACAAGGGACGGGAATTGCTGGCCGGGCTGGCCGAGGCATTCGACGAATACGTCGCGCTGTTCGGGGCACCGGCGAGGGACCGGGCCGACGCGCGGGAGCGGGGCACCGATGGATGAGGTGACGGGGAGCGAGGTGCTGGACGCCGCGGCGGCCTGGGAGCGGTTGCGGCAGGTCCGGACCGCGGAGGATGCCCGGGCCGCGGGCCTGGTACCGGACGGCGACGGCCAACTGCGCTGGGCGGCCGCCGCCTCGCCCGGGGCGGCGGAGCTCGCTGCGCGCTATCTGCCGCTCTGCCTGGCCGGTCCACGGATCGCGTTCGCGCAGCTCGGGCAGAGCCTGGACGGCTTCATAGCGACCCGCACCGGCGACGCCGACTTCGTCACCGGCCCCGCGGACCGCCGCCATCTGCACCGGCTGCGGGCGCTGGCAGACGCGGTGGTGGTCGGTGCCGGTACGGCCGTCGCGGACGATCCCCGGCTGACCGTACGGGCCTGTGCGGGCGAGAACCCGGTACGGGTGGTGCTCGATCCGCGCGGCCGGGTGCCACGGGACTGCGGGGTGTTCACGGACGGGGCAGCGCCGACGCTGTGGGTGGTGGGGGCGGACTCCGAGGCCGCGAACCGGGCCGGCGGGGGCGTCGGGGTCGAGGTGCTCGTGCTGCCGGACCGGGACGCGTTCGCCCCGGGGCGGCTGCTGGCGGTGCTGGCGCGGCGCGGGCTGGGCCGGGTCCTGGTCGAGGGGGGCGGTGTCACGGTGTCGCGCTTCCTGAGCGAGCGGGCACTGGACCGGCTGTATCTGACGGTCGCACCGGTGCTGATCGGCGACGGCGTCCCGGGGCTGCGGTTCCCCGGTACGCCGGTGATGCGGGAGGCGCTGCGCCCGCCGCTGCGGAGCGCCCGGCTCGGCGAGGACACGCTCTTCGAGCTCGATCTGCGGGAACTCAAGACCTCCGGGCCCGTCCCGGAGCGGCTCACCGCCGGCTGAGGTCTCCCGCCGCCGGTCGTTCCGGTCCTCCCCGGCGGCCGAGCAGCACCGCGGCGCCGGGGAGGCTGGCGACGAAGGCGAGCACTCCGTAGATCACGGCGGTGGCGAGTCCCTGCGCCGCGCCGAGCCCGGCGGCGCCGAAGGCCCAGGCGGCCACGCCCTCGCGGGGGCCCCAGCCACCGACGTTCAGCGGCAGCGCCATGGCGAGCAGCGCCAGCACGACCAGCGGCACCAGTTCGGCGACCGGCGCGGTGGCACCGGCGACGCGCGCGGCCAGGACGAACATCGCGAGGTAGCCCAGCAGCACCACCGCGGACGACAGCGCGACACCGGGCCAGACACCCGGCCCGAGCAGGCCCCGGCGCGCCTCCGACAGCGCCGTGCGCAGGGCGCGTTCGGCGCGCGAGGCGCCGCGGCGCAGCCGCAGCCAGCCGGCGGTCGCGACCACCAGCAGCCCCACCGCTCCCGCGGACAGGGCGACGGCGGGTGAGGCGAGGAAGCGGACGACCGGCGCCAGCACCGGTGACGGCCGGACCAGCAGCACCCCCACCCCGGCGGCGAGCAGCACGACCTGGCCCGCGGTGCGCTCCAGTACCACCGCGCGGACGCCCCGGCTCAGATCGCCGGAGCTACGGCCGTGCCGGACCGCGCGGTGCACATCGCCCAGGACACCGCCGGGCAGCGCCGCGTTCAGGAACAGCGCCCGGTAGTAGTCCGCGACGGCCCGGCGCAGCGGCAGCCGCAGGCCCAGGCCGCGTGCCACCAGGCACCACCGCCAGGCGCTGCACACCGTGGTCAGCAGGCCGATGCCGAGGCCGGCCAGGACGGTGGCGGCATCGATCCGGCGCAGCCCGTCCAGGAACGCCTGGGACCCCAGGTGCCACACCAGTGCCACGAGGATGCCCGCTCCGGTGAGCATCCGCAGCCACGCCGCCCAGCCGGGCCGGCGCATCACGCCTCCTCGGACGGCTGCCCGGGCAGTGCCAGCAGATCGGTGTGGTGCACCGTCACCGCCAGCTCCCCCGCCGCGCACTGCGCCAGCCGGCGCCGCAGATAGGCGACGGCCGCGGGGGCCAGTTCGGGCCGTTGGGCGAGTGCGGCGCCGACCCAGCCGCGCAGCCACTCGGCGATCAGTGCGGACTCCGCACCGCCGAGCCGCCAGGGGCTGGACTGCACGTGGACCGTCGCCCCGCACCGCTCGAACGCGGTGACGGCCTCCCCGACCGCGTCCGGACCGAGCAGGCTCCGGCCCCGGTCGCTGCGGCGCTGGTGCGCGTTGAAGGCGTCGGTGAGGTCGTCGTCGAGCGGGTCGGCCGGGGTCAGTTCGACGCGGCCGGCGACGGAGAGCGCCAGCAGCGCGGGGCAGCCGGCACCGGTGCAGGCCGCGGCGAGCGCCGCCACCTCGTCGCGGGTGAGCAGATCGAGCAGCGCGGACGCGGTGACCAGTGAGGTGCCGGCCAGGTCCGTGGCGGTGAGGGCGGCCAGGTCGCCGTGCTCGGCGACGGCGCTGACCGGCGTGCCGTCGGCGGCCGTCGTGGGCATCCGCCCGATGGCGTGGGCGAGCAGTGCGGGGTCGTGGTCGTGCAGGATCCAGCGTTGCGGGCCGGGCAGCCGGACAGCGAGCCAGCGCGCCATCGAGCCGGTGCCGCAGCCGAGGTCGCGGATCACCAGGCCGTGCGGCGGCTCCGGGGGCGCGGTCGGGTCGGACCTTCCGGACAGCCGGGCGCGCAGCGGGCGCAGCAGTTCGGGGGCCCGGGCCGCGGCGTCGGCGTGCTCCCGCAATTCCAGCCACTGCGGGGCGAATCGGGTGCTGCCGACGGCGTTCATCGCGCGCTCCGGGGTTCGTGTCGAAGCCGTTCCAACGCTTCGGCCAGACTGTGCGAGGTCATCTCCCACCCTTCCAGCATGGCACGCCGTCCGCGTGCCGCTTCCTTGAGCCGGTGGCGCAGCAGGGGATCGCCGAGCCAGTCCCGCAGCGCGCCGGCCAGCGCCTCCGGTCGACCGGCCGGCACCAGCAGCCCGGGCAGGCTGCCGTCGGGCGCCCGCCCGAGGGCTTCCGGCACGCCGTCAACGGCCGTCGCCAGTACCGGGATCCCGCGCGCCAGCGCCTCGGTGACGACCATGCCGTAGGTCTCGGCGGACGAGGCGAGCACCAGCAGGTCGGCGGCGGCGTAGCGGGCGGCCAGCTCGGCGCCGGCGCGGGGTCCGGCGAAGTCGATCCGGTCGGCGAGCCCGAGTTCCGTGGCCCGGTAGCGCAGTTGGCCGGGGTAGTGCGGGTCGTGGCCGGGCCCTCCGACGAGGGCGCAGGTCCAGGGCAGGTCGGCGACGGTCGACAGGGCCTCGATGAGCCGGTGCTGCCCCTTGCGCGGGGTGAGCGAGGCGACGCACAGCAGCGAGCCGCCGCCGTCGGCGCCGGGCGCGAGCGGGGCGGGGTCGGCGCCGGGCCGGGCGATGTGCACGCGTTCGGGCGCCAGCCCGTGGTGCCCGGCGATCCGGCGGGCCGCCGCCGCGCTGGTGGCCACCACGGTCGCCACGGCGTGCAGCGCGCGGCGTTCGCGGGCGTCCAGCTCCGCCGCCGTGCCGGGATCGAGCCCGGCCTCGTCGCCCAGCGGCAGGTGGACCAGTACGGCGAGCCGCAGCCGTTCGGCCTCGGGGGCGAGGACTTCGGGCACCGCGCAGGCGACCAGTCCGTCGAGCAGAACCAGGGCACCGTCGGGCAGCGCCGCCAGCCGCCGGGCCAGCTCCGTTCGGGCGGCGGCGTCCGGTTGCGGCCAGCTCCCGGGCACGGCGTACGGGTGCACCTGCCAGCCCGCCGTCGGGAGGTCGCGGCAGATCCGGCGGTCGTAGGTGTTGCCCCCGCTGGGCCGCGCCGGATCGTCGACGCCGGCGGGCAGCACGAGGTGCACCACGCGTGCGGCCGGCACGGTGGTGCCGGCGCGGGTCACAGCGTGCGCTCGTACGTCGCCCAGGCGATGTGCGATTCGTGCAGGGTGACCGATATGCCGGTCAGTTCGCGGGCGCCCTCGCCGAGGTTGCCGGCGTGGATGCGGTCGGCGAGCCGGTCGGCGATGACCTTCGCCAGGGCCTCCGTGGAGGTGTTGATGCCGGCGAAGGCGGGCTCGTCGTCGAGGTTGCGGTAGTTCAACTCGCCGACCACACCGCCGAGTTCCTGGGTGGCCAGGCCGATGTCGACGACGATGTTGTCGGCGTCGAGCTCGGCCCGGCGGAAGGTGGCGTCCACGATGAAGGTCGCGCCGTGCAGACGCTGGGCGGGCCCGAAGACCGCGCCGCGGAAGCTGTGCGCGACCATGAGGTGGTCGCGGACGGTGATGCTGAACACGGGCGTACCTCCGGTGTGATGTCGGTCTCAGTGACGGTGTCGGGGCGGTGGTGTGGGGGCGGTTTTCGGGCGGTCTCCTGCCTCGTGCGCTAGGCGGTGTCCGGGGGCGCGTACCGGATGCGGTGGCAGAGCGCCGGGAGGTCGCCGGAGGCGAGCCGGGGCAGCACCGTCGGCAGGTCCTCGAAGGCAGATTCGCCGCTGATCAGCGCGTCGAAGGCGGGGTCGGCGAGCAGGTCGAGGGCGAGCGCGAGCCGGTCGGCGACGCTGCGGCGGGCGCGCCGGGCCGGGGAGACGGCGCCGACCTGGCTGCTGCGGACGACCAACCGCCGGGAGTGGAAGGCCTCCCCCAGCGGCAGGCTGACCCGTCGGTCGCCGTACCAGCTCAGCTCGATGACGGTGCCTTCCGGGGCGAGCAGGTCGAGCGACCGGGCCAGCCCTTCCTCGGTCGCGCTGGCGTGCACGACGAGGTCGCACTCCCCCAGCGCCTCGGCCGGCAGTGCGAAGTCGACGCCCAGGGCCCGGGCGGTGGCGGCGCGCGCCGGGTCGGCGTCGACCAACTGCACCCGGACCGCCGGATATCGGGCGAGCAGCGCCGCGACGCTACAGCCGATCATGCCCCCGCCGACCACCGCGATCCGGTCGCCGACCTGCGGTGCGGCGTCCCACACGGCGTTCACCGCGGTCTCGACCGTGCCGGCGAGGACGGCGCGCGCGGCGGGAACGGCCGGCGGTACGGGGGTGACGGCTCCGGCGGGGACGACGTAGTGCGTCTGGTGCGGGAAGAGGCAGAAGACCGTGCGGCCCCGGAGCGCGGGCGGCCCCTCCTCGACGACGCCGACATTGAGGTAGCCGTACCTGACCGGAGCGGGGAAGTCGCCGTCCTGGAAGGGCGCCCGCATCGCGCCGTACTGGCTCTCCGGGACGCCGCCGCGGAAGACCAGCGTCTCCGTCCCGCGGCTCACCGCCGAGTGCAGCGTGCGCACCAGCACCTCGTCCGGGCCGGGTTCCGGCAGCGATACTGTCCGGATCTCGCCCTGACCTGGAGCCCTTAGCCAAAAGGCACAAGCGACGCGCGGCATCGGGATCCTCCTGGACGCTGTGGCGAGGGTTCGTTGATGCTGGGGATCATGAAGGACGCCGTCACCCTACGCGGCGCCCACCGAGTCCGCCACAAGCCCCGGGAGGCACCGTGGCCGTACAGGAGCGCGTACAAGGGCACGCCGTCGCAAGGCCGTTGGAACCGGACACGGCGGCGGGCTTCGGTGTGCAGTTGCTGGTGCTGGAGGTGCTCTGCCGGGCGGTGGGGCTGGGTACCGCGGGGTGGCTGACGGGCTGCGTGTTCGCCGTGGTCACGTGGGCTCTGCTCACCGTCGCACTGCACCGGTCGTGGACCGGGCCCTTCGGCCCGGCCAATCGCGTCACCCTGGCCCGGACGATCCTGGTCGGCGGGGTGACGGCGCTGGTCGCCGACTCCTTCGACCGGCCGTCGCCGGTGCCGGTGCTGGTCACGCTCGCGACCGTCGCGCTGGTCCTGGACGCCGTGGACGGTCAGGTGGCCCGGCGCACCGGTACCGCGACGCCGCTGGGCGCGCGCTTCGACATGGAGGTCGACGCCTTCCTGATCCTGGTGCTCTGCGTCCACGTCGCGGTGCCGCTGGGCGCCTGGGTGCTGAGCATCGGTCTGATGCGGTACGCGTTCGTCGCGGCGTCCTGGGTGCTGCCCTGGCTGCGCGGTGCGCTGCCGCACAGCATGGCCCGCAAGACGGTGGCGGCGCTCCAGGGCGTGGTGCTGGTGGTGGCCGGTTCCGGGATCGTGCCGCGGACGCCGGCGGCGGCCGCGGTGGCCGGGGCGCTGGCGCTGCTGGTGTGGTCGTTCGGGCGGGACATGGTGTGGCTGTGGCGGGTCGGGAGCCGGGTGGCCGGCGCGGAGCCGGTGTGACGCCCGCCGCCGGTCCACGCACCGCGGCGACGCCCCAGGGCAGGGTGTGCGCCACGGGAACATCCCCTCGCCCCGCCCCGTTGTGGCCCCGCAGGGGGCCCTTCCACCCCCTACGGGATCTGTTCCCCCACCCCCTAGGGAGCTCCTACGCCCCCTACGTCCCCTACACCCCTTGCATCCCATACGACCCTATGCGGCGAAGCTCCGAAGTCCCCGCGTAGGGAACCCCCTAGGCGTGCCCTCTCATGACATTGGTTCCTCGCGGTCAGGCTTGGCGGGCGTAGGACGCGAGGCGATCGGCGAGCGCGATGACGAGGTTGCGCAGTTCATCGGGGCGCTCGATGACGAACGGCCGGTCGAGTGAGGCGAGTACCGGAGGCAACCAATCGAGCCGCTCCGCCCGCAGCTCGACGCGCAGCCAGCGCTCGGTCGCCCGGTGCTCGCCTGCCACGGGCGCGTGCTCCTCCAGGCTCGCGACGCTGGCGGGAAGGTGGGCGCGGATCTGCTCAACTGTCCCGTGGATCCGCAAGGTCACCTCGTGCCGGTACTCGGCCGTGGCGAAGGCCGACAACAGGCGATGTGCCGGATCGGGACCCGCGGGCGCTTCGAATGAGCCGGGCAGGGTTCGTGCGTCTGCGATGCGATCGAGCCGGAAGGTTCGGTCCTCGCCGATCCGGGCGTCCTGGCCTGTGACGTACCACCGGCCCGCGTGGGCGACGACCCCGTACGCGTGCAACGTGCGTTCACCGCGCCGTCCGTCGCGATCGGTGTAGCGGATCGAGACCGGCCGGCGGTGGCGCACCGCATCGGCGATGGTGAGCAGGACCCCAGCGTCCGGGGCGTCGAACTGACCGGGCTGATCCGTGAAGGCGACGGCCTCCAGGAGCGTGTCGAGCCGGCGGGCGATGTGCTTGGGCAGCACCCGCCGGATCTTCGCCGATGCCGTCTCGCTCGCCGTGTGCTCCGTCGTCGTCAACCCCGCTCGGCGACCGGCGACCAGGCCGAGCAGCACGGCCAGCGCCTCGTCGTCGCTGAGCATGAGCGGAGGCAGGCGGTACCCGGGGGCGAGCCGGTACCCGCCGTAGCGCCCGCGCACCGATTCCACCGGCACGTCGAGGTCGATCAGCTGGTCCACATACCGCCGCACGGTGCGCCCTTCGACGCCGAGCCGGTCGGCGAGTTCGGCCACCGTCCGGGTGCCGCCCGACTGCAGCAGCTCCAGGAGTGTCAGCACGCGGCCGGTGGGTCGAGGCATGTTCGCAGCCTAACGCGAATACAGGACCGATTCTGTCCACTATTTCTCCTAGCCTGCGACGTACAGCGATTCCACCTGCCAAGGAGATCACCATGGACTTCGTCTCGATCCGCATCATTACCGGCGACGTCGCACGCCTCGTCGAGTTCTACGAGCGAGCCACAGGGGTGCAGGCGATGTGGGCCACCGAGGACTTCGCCGAACTCAAGACCGCGGGCGCCACCCTCGCGATCGCCGGCACCCGCACCGTCCCGCTGTTCGCCCCGGGCTCTGCCCGTCCAGCGGACAACCACAGCGTGATCACCGAGTTCCTCGTCGACGACGTGGACCGCGTTCACCAGAACCTGACCGGCTTCGTCACCGACTTCGTCAACGAGCCCACCACGATGCCCTGGGGCAACCGGTCGCTGCTGTTCCGCGACCCCGACGGCAACCTCGTCAACTTCTTCACCCCCGTCACGCCGGCGGCCATCGAAAAGTTCGCACGCTGACGCCACGCACAGCCGCTCAAACGGGAGCCCTGAGATCCCCGGGCTCCCGGTGAACGCGGCCGCCGGGTCCAGGAGCGTCACCAGCAGGGGGCACCGGAACGCACCGCTGACCCCCGAGGGGCGTCTGCGGTTGTGCCTGCGGATCGACGCCGGCCGGCCGATCGCGCACGTCGCTGCCGAGGCCGGGCTATCGCGCCGCTGCCTGGCCAAGTGGTACGCCCGCTGGCGCGCGCACGGCGTGAACGGCCTGCTCGACCACTCCTCCCGCCCCTCCACCAGCCCGGCCCGCACCGCCGAGGACATCGCTGACCTGGTGGAGGCATTGCGGCGGCAGACCGAGCACGGGCCCGCGCGGCTCGCCGCCGACCTTCAGCGGTTGCATGGGGTCACGGTCGCGCCGGCGACCGTCCACCGCATCCTGGTGAGGCGAGGACGTGCGCCGGCTCCGGGACCTCGATCCACCGACCGGCGAGCAGCTGCGCGAGGTCATTCGCTACGAACACGACCGGTCGGCGACCTGGGCTGACGCGCTCGCCGCGACCGGTACGAAGCATAAGCGGACCAGGCCGTACACGCCGCGCACGAACGGGAAGGCGGAGAGGTATGACGGGACGCTCTCCCGCGAGTGGGCGTACGTCCGCGACGACACAACCGAGCGTGAACGCCGCGTCGCACTCGCGGAGTTCGCGAACTACTACAACCACGAGCGGCCGCACGCCGCACTCGGCGGCCGACCGCCCGTCAGCCGGACCGCCAGGAGCGACTACCGGATCGTCTTCGACCAGCCGCCCGAACCACTCGCGGACATCCCGCAGCAGCTCACCTTCGAGGACTTCACGTAACCAAGGTCCCGAGACACCACGCCTAGGTCCCCGCGTGCCGCCCCAGGTAGACGACCAGTGCCAGGAAGACCAGCACCAGGTTGGTGACGACGACCACGAGCAACGCCTGTCGCCATGGGCCGCGGTGGGGCGTGCGGTGGGGCACCAGTAGCGCGCCCGGCAGCCGGGCCAGTTGGGCCCCCGGCCGGACCGCGGTGGTTCCGGCCCGGTGGACGCCGCGCCGCGGCGAGCCTCGGCGGCGGGCGCCGGTCTCCGGGCAGCCGCGGCCGTGCCCGCGTGCCGTGCGGAGCGGTCCCCGCCCCGGAGGCCGGCCCCGGCAGGGGCGGACGGCACCCGGCCCGGAGGGCGAGGGTATGCAGGTGCGGGAGCGGACCGCCCGCCAGGACGGCGGCCCTTTGCGCCTCGATACGCCGGACATCCGCGATCACCCCGCCCCGGCCGCCGGAACCGCGTCGGCCGGGACCGCGTCGGCCTCGGCCTGCCGCAGCTCGGCGAGGAGCGCGTGCTGCCCGCTGAGCACGTCGGCGAGGACCCGTCGGGCGGCCCGCAGCAGCCCCGTGACGTTGCCGCCGACCAGCGCGTAGCTGACGGTGGAGCCGCGGCGGGTGGCCACGACCATGCCGGCCCGGCGCAGCACCGCCAGTTGCTGGGAGAGCGCGGACGGCTCCACTTCGAGCTCGGCGAGCAGACGGCGGACCGGCATCGGCCCGTCCTGCAACAGTTCCAGCACCCGGACGCGGAGCGGGTGACCCAGCATCCGGAAGAAGTCGGCCTTGGCCTGACAGCGGGGTACCCAGGCGCCGTTCACGTCCGCGCCCCGCTCCCGGGCCCGTCCGCGACGTGTGCCGCGCGCACCCCATCCCCTGCCGAATCGGCGAAAACGCCCACGCCTGTCCTCCGCGGTCCGGCCGACCGGCCATCGCGTCACCTGTTGAATTGCGGAATTCTGCAACTCTAGACGACGAGGGCGGGCGACTTGAATGCCCGTGAGCGAACCGGCCACGCACTCCGGCGCCGCGGACGGGCCGCCGGCGCGCCCGTACCGGGGTACGCGGTGGACAGCCCCACCGCCCAACCGCATAGTGACGCACATGACTTCACGGATACGCCATGTCACGATCGACTGCTCCGACGCCTACCGGCTGGCGCGCTTCTGGGCGGAGGTGCTGGACGGTTCCCTCGCCGAGGACGACCTTCCCGGGGATCCGGAGGCCACGGTCGTCTCCGCGGGCGGCAGGCTGCTCTTCCTCTCCGTGCCGGACGCCAAGTCCGTGAAGAACCGGGTGCACCTGGACCTCCAGCCGCAGGACCGGAGCCGGGACGAGGAGGTCGAGCGGCTGCTGGCCCTCGGCGCGACGCTGGTGGCCGACCACCGGAGGCCCGATGGCACGGGGTGGGCGACGATGGCCGACATCGAGGGCAACGAGTTCTGCGTGGAGCGCAGCGCGGCGGAGCGGTCGCAGCCGTGAGCACCGCTCCGTAGGACCACTCCGTAGGACCGGTCAGACGTCGCGTCACTGCTGCGCGGTGGGGGCGGCCTCGATGCGTTCCCGTGCCTCGGCGAGGTCCTCGGCGGTGGGGGCGTCGTCCTGGGTGAGCCTCCGGCGCCAGTAGCCGGCGAAGTCGATCTGCCGCTTGTCGACACCGCGTTCCTCGACGAGATGGCGCCGCAGCGTCCGCACCGTGCCCGCCTCTCCGGCGAGCCAGGCGAAGACCGAGCCGGAGGGGAAGGGCAGTGCGCGGACGGCTGCCGGCAGCGCGTCGCCGGGTCCGGCCGCCCCGCCGTCGCGGTGCACCCACCGGACGGTGAGGTCGGCTGCGGTGGTGAACCGCTGCTCCTCGGCGGGGTTGGCGACCTCGATGCAGGCCAGCGCGCGGGTGCCGGGTGGCAGCGCCTCGACGAGCGAGCCGATGGCCGGCAGTGCGGTCTCGTCGCCGGCGAACAGCAGCCAGTCGGCGGTGCCGAGCGGCAGCGGCCGGGCGTAGTCCGCCGCCGGCCCGTACCGGGCGAGGGTGTCGCCCACGGCGGCGGTGGCCGCCCAGCGGGTCGCCGGGCCGGTCGTCGCCTCCGCCTCCGCGCCGCCGTGCAGGACGAAGCCGCCGTGCAGGACGAAGTCGACGGTCAGGCGCTGCCGGTCGGGGTCGTAGGAGCGCACGGTGTAGCTGCGCATCCACGGCCGTTCGTCCTCGGGGAGTGCGCAGAACGCCTGGTACCAGCGCATCGCGTCGCCGTCCGCGGGCACGTCGGGCAGCCGCGGCGCGGACTGCCCGGGCCGGGGGAACAGCAGCTTGAGCTGTTGGTCGGGCCAGGTGGGGAAGGCGTCGAGGCCGTCTCCGGCGAAGGTGATCCGGGCCATCCGCGGGGTGATCCGCCGGACGTCGGTGACATGGATGAGCGCGACGGGAACGTCCGCCATCGGGTCCTCCAGTAAGGGAAGTGAGGGGGCTGGTAGGTCTCTCGGAGCGCGCCGCGGCGGCCCGGAAACGGGGTCAGACGGCGGGCCGTCGCAGGTACGTCCGCAGATGGCGGGCCGTCAGCGAATCGCCGGTGGCGACGAGGTCGGCGGGGGTGCCGGTGAAGACCACCCGTCCGCCGTCCTGGCCCGCGCCCGGGCCGAGGTCGATCAGCCAGTCGGCATGGGCCATCACGGCCTGGTGGTGCTCGATGACGATGACGGTGTTGCCGTCGTCGACGAGCCGGTCCAACAGGCCCAGGAGCTGGTCCACATCGGCGAGGTGGAGTCCGGTGGTGGGCTCGTCGAGCACATAGACGGCGCCCTTCTCGGCCATGTGGATGGCGAGTTTGAGCCGCTGGCGCTCGCCGCCGGAGAGGGTGGTGAGCGGCTGGCCCAGGCCGAGGTAGCCCAGGCCCACCTCCGCGAGCCGGTCGAGGACGGTGCGAGCCTGCCCGGAGGGGAAGAACTCCCGCGCCTGGGCCACGGACATCGCCAGCACCTCGCTGATGTTCCTGCCGCGCAGGGTGTACGTCAGCACCTTCGGCGTGAAACGCCGGCCCTCGCACTCCTCGCAGACCGAGGCCACCCCAGCCATCATCGCCAGGTCCGTGTAGACCAGTCCGATGCCCTTGCACGTCGGGCAGGCGCCCTCGGAGTTGGCGCTGAACAGGGCCGGCCGGACGCCGTTGGCCTTGGCGAAGGCGGTACGCACCGGACCGAGCAGCCCGGTGTAGGTTGCCGGGTTGGAGCGCCGGGAGCCGCGGATCGGGGACTGGTCGGCGACGATCACCCCGTCCCTGCGTGGCAGTGCGCCGTGGATCAGGGAGCTCTTGCCCGACCCGGCCACGCCCGTGACGACGGTCAGCACACCGAGCGGGACGTCGACGCTGACGTCCTTGAGGTTGTGGGTGTTCGCGCCCCTGATGGAGAGCTGTCCGGTGGGCCTGCGGACCGTCTCGCGCAGCCGGGCGCGGTGGTCGAGGTGGCGTCCGGTCAGGGTGCCGGAGGCGCGCAGGCCGGTGACGTCGCCGGTGTAGCAGAGCTGTCCGCCGGCCGGGCCGGCGCCCGGGCCGAGGTCGACGACGTGGTCGGCGATCGCGATCGTCTCCGGCTTGTGCTCGACGACCAGCACGGTGTTGCCCTTGTCGCGCAGCCGGCGCAGCAGGTCGTTCATCCGCTGGATGTCGTGCGGGTGCAGCCCGGTGGTGGGCTCGTCGAAGACGTAGGTGACGTCGGTGAGGCTGGAGCCGAGGTGGCGGATCATCTTCACCCGCTGGGCCTCGCCGCCGGAGAGGGTGGCGGACTCCCGGTCCAGGCTGAGGTAGCCGAGGCCGATCTCGACGAGTGAGTCGAGGGTGTGGCAGAGGGTGGCGACGAGCGGGGCCACCGACGGTTCGTCGATGGCGCGGACGAAGTCGGCCAGGTCGCTGATCTGTAGTGCGGAGCATTCGGCGATGTTGCGGCCGGCGATGCGGGAGCCGAGCGCGGCGGGGTTGAGTCGGGCGCCGTCGCAGGCACCGCAGGCGGTGAAGGTCACGGCCCGGTCGACGAAGGCCCGGATGTGCGGCTGGAGGGACTCCCGGTCCTTGGCCAGGTGGGTCCGCTGCACCCGGACCAGCACGCCTTCGTAGGTGAGGTTCGACGTGCCCACCTTGATCTTGGTGGCGGGCTTGTGGAGGAGGTCGTCCCACTGGGCGGGGGTGTAGTCCTTCAGCTTGACGTCCGGGTCGAAGAATCCGGAGTGGGCGAGCGTCTGCCAGTGCCAGGAGTCGACGGTGAAGCCGGGGGCGGTGATGGCGCCCTCGTTGAGCGAGAGTTCGGTGTCCACCAGTTGGTCGACGTCGATCGTGGACACCTTGCCGAGGCCCTCGCACGCGGGGCACATGCCCTCGGCGCTGTTGAAGCTGAAGGCGGTGGAGGTACCGGCGTGCGGGGTGCCCAGCCGGCTGAAGATGATCCGCAGCATGGCGTGGGCGTCGGTCGCGGTGCCGACCGTGGAGCGCGCGTTGGCGCCCATCCGCTCCTGGTCCACGACGATGGCCGCGCTCAGGTTCCGCAGCGCGTCGACGTCGGGGCGGCTCTGGCTCGGCATGAAGGACTGGACGAAGGCGGTGTAGGTCTCGTTGATCAGCCGTTGTGATTCGGCCGCGATGGTGCCGAAGACCAGGGAGGACTTCCCGGAGCCGGAGACGCCGGTGAAAACCGTGAGGCGGCGCTTGGGAATGTCGAGCGAGACCTCGGCGAGGTTGTTCTCCCTGGCGCCCCGGACCTCGATCACGTCGTGGCTGTCCGCTGCGGTGCTCCCTCGGTTGTCCGATCGTCCACGGTGTCCCTCGGCCCCCATGTCGGATGCCCCCTCCTGATATCCTTACACCATAAAGAGTTCGCTCGGCGACGTTACTTTATGCCGTAAGGAGTCTGCAAGTGGTCGTATTCGCCGGCCAGGGCGATGCCCGCCGTTCAATGTCGCTGCTCTGGCGCGCGGAGGGCGCCGAAGGAACGCGTCCGCGCGGGGGGCCCGGCCCCAAACCGGCGCTGAGCGTGGCGGCGATCATCGACGCCGGGATCGCCGTCGCCGACGCCGAGGGCATGGCGGCCCTGTCCATGCGCGCGGTCGGCGAGCGGCTGGGACGCACGGCGATGGCGCTCTACACCTACGTCCCCGGCAAGAGCGAGCTGGTGGACCTGATGTACGACCAGGTGATGGCCGAGCTCCCGGACGACTACGACCTGACCCCGGGCTGGCGGACCGCGCTGACCTCCTGGGCCGAGGACACCTGGGAGTTCTATCTGCGCCACCCCTGGGTGCTCCAGGTCTCCCAGGCCCGCCCGGTGCTCGGGCCCCACGAATACCGCGCCCTGGAGACGCTGCTGCGGCTGCTGTACGCCACGGAGCTGGGCTCGGCGGTACTGCGGCGGGTCGTCGGCACGCTGGTCCACTTCGTGCGCGGCGCCGCGCAGACCGTCGCGGAGGCGCGGCTGGCCGCGGCGTCGACCGGGGTGTCCGACGACGAGTGGTGGCAGGCCCGCTCCGGCATGCTGACCGAGGTGGTCCCCGATTTCGACGAGCGCTTCCCGCTGCTGATCCGGATGGAGACCGAGGGCGCCACCCCGAGCGAGGACGACGCTGGGCCGTATGTGGAACGGGAGGCGAGGAAGACATTCGAGGTCGGCCTGGCCGTCGTGCTGGACGGGATCGAGGCGGCGGTCGCCCGGGCCCGGTAGGGCGGGCCTCCCCGGCCCCGCGGCCGTTGGGGTGATGAAGCGGGCTCAGGGCCCCTGGACGGGTGTCGTCGGCCGGGCTCCGGACGTTGATCGTCCATGACCCTCTTCCGCGTCCGACCGTGGTTCCTGCCGTCCAGCCTCGCCGCGTTACTGACCGAGGTGTGGCCGGACGGGCCGGCCGATGCCCCGTCGGACGCCGACGCCGGGGGCCGGTCCGCAGCGGGGTCCGGCGCGCCGCCCGATACCCGGTCAGGCGAGTGCGGGCCGGCCGATCCCCGGCCGGCCACCGACACCGCCACCGGTGCCGGCGAACGGCCGGAGCAACCCGCTGACCGGCGCTGATGGGCGATCCGTCGACCGGCCGGGCAGCGGAGTTGACGGCCTGTCGACACCCGGCCGCGGCACGTGCCCGCGTCATCGGGTGAGCATGTGTGGCGAGCGGTGGTGATCGCCCATAGCTTCGCTTCATGGCGCTACGACAGATGACATACATGGGCTGCGTCGCGGCGGTGGTGGCCGGCGGACTGGGCGCGGCCGCTCCGAGCGACGCTGTGGGACGGCATGACGTCCACCCCGGCGAGTCCATCCAGCGGGCGGTGGACGCGGCACGTCCGGGTGACACCGTCGTGCTCGCGCCCGGCGTCTACCAGGAGAGCGTGCTGATCCACACGTCCGGTGTGCAGCTTGTCGGTTCGGGCGCGAAGACGGTGATCAAGCCGGCCGGCACCCGGGCGGGGAACGCCTGCGGACAGAGCGGCAACGGCATCTGCGTCCTGGGCCGCGCGGACCACCCGCTCCAGAACGTCAAGATCGCTTCGCTGACCGTCCTGGGCTTCAAGAAGAGCGGCATCTGGGCCTCCGGCACCGACCGGCTCTCCGTCCACGACGTGACCGCACGGAAGAACGGCGTGTGGGGCATCGCGCAGGAGAGGTCCACCCGCACGGCGATCCGTGACAGCGACGCCGCCGAGAACGGCGACGCCGGCATCTTCCTGGCGAACATGGTCGACCAGGAGGGCGGCGCCACCGATACCCGGGGCGCGGAGATCCGCCACAACAACCTGCGGGACAACCGGATCGGCCTGACGGTCCGGCGGGTGCGGAACCTGACGGTGGTCGACAACGCCATGTCCGGGAACTGCGCCGGGATGTTCGTCGTCGGTGACGAGTCACGCCCCCGGGCGGGTGCGCTGACCGTGCGGGACAACGACGTCTCCCACAACAACAAGTACTGTCCCAAGAACCCCCGGCTGCCGTTCCTCCAGGGCTCCGGCATCGTCCTCACCGGCACCGAGAAGGCGTTGGTCTCGCACAACTCGGTCCGGGACAACGTGGGCAAGTCCCCGCTCTCCGGCGGCATCGTGCTCTTCCCCAGCTTCGTCAAGGCTCCCAACGAGAACAACGTCATCGCCGACAACTTCCTGCACGGCAACCAGCCGGCGAACCTGATCAACGCGGACACCGCCGGCAAGGGCAACCGTTTCGTCCGCAACATGTGCCAGCCGTCGGAGCCGGGCCGGACGTGCTGACGGCCCGGCGGAGCGGGCCGCGCGGAGTGCACCGGCTGCACCGACCTTCAACGGGAGAAGAGAGGCGGCAATGACCACCGTAAGTCCCACCCCCCAGCCGGTGATGCGGTTGCGCGAACTCGTCTTCGGCGCCGCGTGCGCGGCGGCCGTGCGGGCCGCGGTCCGGCTCGGCGTCGCCGACGCCCTCGGCGACCGGCCCCTCACCGCCGAGGAGCTGGCCACCGCGACGCACGCCGAGCCGCGCCCGCTGGAGCGGCTGTTGCGCGCGCTGTCCTGCTACGGGATCTTCGCGGAGACCGAGGACGGGACGTACGTGCACACGGAGATGTCCCGACTGCTGCGGGAGGACGCCCCCAACAGCCTGCGCTACATCTCCCTGTGGTGCACCGAGCCGTGGACGTGGGAGGCCTGGCCCCGGCTCGACGACGCGGTGCGCTCGGGCCGGAACGTCTTCGACGACCTGTACGGGAAGGGCTTCTTCGACTACCTCCACGAGGACGCACGGGACTCCGCCCGGGTCTTCGACCGGGCCATGACCGCCTCCAGCCGTCAGTCGGCCGAGGACATCGCCAAACTCCTCGACCTCACCGGCGCACGGTCGGTGGCGGACATCGGCGGTGGTCAGGGGCACGTCCTGGCCAGCCTGTTGGAGAAGCACCCCGACCTGGAAGGCACCCTGCTCGACCTGCCCACGGTCGTGGCGCAGCCGGACCCCCGGCTGCGGGACGGCGGCTCGCTCGCCTCCCGGGTGCGGCTCGTGCCCGGCGACTGCCGGGACGAGATCCCCGTCCGGGCCGACGTCTACATCATCAAGAACATCCTGGAGTGGGACGACGACAGCACCCGCCGGACGCTGCGCAACGTCATCGCGGCGGCCCGCCCCGGCGCCCGGGTGGTGATCATCGAGAACCTGGTCGACGACAGCCCGTCGATGAAGTTCACCACCGCCATGGACCTGCTGCTGCTCCTGAACGTCGGCGGTGCCAAGCACTCCAAGGCGAGCCTGGTCGACCAGATGACCGAGGCCGGCCTGGAGGTCGGCGAGATCCTCGTGGTCAACCCGTACCTGCACGCCTTCGAGTGCACCGTCCCGGCGTGAGGCGGTCCGCGCCATGCCGAAGCCGGGACCCATACCGAAGCCGGGACGCGGCCGGTCGCCCGGCGAGGAGCAGTCTCCTCGCCGGGCGACCGCGCCGGTTTCCCATCGCCCCGGCGCCGTCCGCGCGTCAGCCGCTGCCGGCGCGCTCCCAGCGGTAGAACTCCTGGGCCATGGCGTCCTTGGGGCTGCGCCAGGTCTCCGGGTCGTACGCGCTGACGAAGGCGGACAGCTTGTCGCTCACCGCGCGGAACTCGGGGTGCTCGGTGACCTTGGCGATCTCCGGTCCCGGCGGCCGGTCGGATTCGATGAGGTGCAGATACACGTCACCGAACTGGAAGAGGGTCCGCCGCGAGACGCCGACCAGGTGCGGCAGTTCGGTACGGTCGGAGGCATTGAAGACCTCGGCGATGTCCGGAGCCGAGCCGGGCTTCATACGAGCGACGATCAGAGCGTGATGCATCGGGGGGTTCCCTTCGTTGCCGCCGGGTGGCGGTCCGGACGCGATCCGACGGACCGTCAGCTGACGGTGGAGCGGAGCTCGCGGTCCCGCTGTTCGATCTTGTCCCGGATGAGTTCCATCTGGATCCGGGAGTTGCGGTTGATGAGCTCGGTCATCCCCTTGTCGTCGACCGGGGCCTGCGGCTTCATGGCGAAGTCCTGGGTCCAGTGCATCGACGTGCCGCCGGGGATCTCGGCGTACTTCCAGTGGATGTCCATGTGCTCGAACGGGCCGGTCTCCACCCGACGGGCGCGGACGGAGCGGTTCCGGCGGTCCATGACGCGCTCGGAGACCCAGCTCCACACGGTGCCGTTGTCGTCCGGGTGCATCGTCAGCCGGAAGGTGGTCTTCTCGCCCTCGCGGGACAGGACCTCGACCGAGGCGTACTCGCTGAACAGCTGCGGCCACTCCTCGATGTCGTTGGTGATGTCCCAGACGAGGTCGAGGGGCGCGGCGATGGTGATGTCGTTCTCGGTGTGGCCGGGCATATCAGGCTCCTGTCGTAGGCACGGTCGCCTTTGCGGCGTGGATGTGGTGGGAGTTGACGAGGTCGAGGAAGGCGCGCGGCGACTTGCAACGCTCCGCATCGGTCGGCATCGGCCGACCCTGCCGGTTCTCCAGCTCGCCCACGATGCCGAGCAGGCCGAGCGAGTCGAGGCCGAACTCGGCGAAGGACGTTTCGGCCCGGTCGGCCAGGTCGTTCGGGTCGACGGTGAGACCGGCCGCCGACTTCATCAGCGCCGCCAGCTCGTCGAGCGTCAGTTGAGCGGTCATGACGGGTTCTCCTTCTCACGAGGGGGGCGTCGGGCCGTGCCGCAGCACCATCGCCGCGTTCGAGCCCATCAGCCCCCGGCTCAGCACCAGCGCCGTGCGCAGTTCGGCGGGGCGGGCCCGGCCGGTCACCACGTCGATGTCATGACACACGTCGACGACGTTGGGGGTGGGCGGCACCACACCGTTCTCCATGGCGAGCACCGCGGCCGCGATGTCCAGGACGGGGGCGCCGCAGTACGCCCGGCCGGTGCCGGTCTTGGGCGCGGTCACCGGGACCCGTGCGGCGTGCCGGCCCAGGGTGTCGACGAGGGCCAGTGCCTCGGCCCGGTCGGCCGACGGGACACCGAGCGCATCGGCGAACACCACGTCGATCTCCTCCGGTTCGCACCGGGCTTCCTCCAGTGCCCCGCGGATCGCGTGGGCGAGCCCGTCGCGGGACTCCTCCCACAGCGAGGCCCCGGTGAACGTCGCGGCGTGCCCGGACAGCAGGGCCCGGACCGGAGCGCCGCGGCGCACGGCCGCCGCCGCCTCCTCGACGACCAGCATCGCGCCGCCCTCGGCGGGCACGAATCCGCAGGCGCCGCTGGTGAACGGGCGGTAGGCGCGGTCCGGTTCGTCGACCTTGCTCAGGTCGTCGTAGCCGAGCTGGCAGACGACCGAGTAGGGGGCCAGGGGCGCCTCGGCGGCGCCCACGACGACGGCGTCGGTGCCGCGCGCGATGGTGCGGCAGGCGTGCGCCAGGGCGTCCAGGCCGCCCGCCTCGTCGCTGGCCACGACTCCGCAGGGGCCCTTGAAGCCGCCGCGGATGGAGATCTGTCCGGTGCTGGCCGCGTAGAACCAGGCGATGGACTGGTACGGGCCGACATGGCGGGAGCCCTGGCCCCAGAGCCGTTGCAGCTCCCGTTGGCCGAACTCGCCGCCGCCCGAGCCGGCGGCCGTGACGACCCCCACCGCGAACGGCGAGTCGTTGTAGTCGGCACGGCCGAGCCGGGCGTCGTCCAGCGCGAGGTTGGCCGCCGCCATGGCGAAGTGCGTGAAACGGTCCGTCTGCACGAGGTAGCGCTCCTCGATCAGATCCGACGGTTCGAAGTCGCGGACCTCACCGGCGACCTTGAGCGGCAGGTGCTCGCAGCCCTCGCGGGTCACCCGGTCGAGGACGCAGATGCCCTCGGTGGTCGCCTTCCAGAAGGCCTCGGTGCTCACGCCGTTGGGGGCGATCACGCCGATGCCGGTGACGACCGAGCGTCTGGCTTTCGGGGAGCTCATCGGGCCCTCCCACCCTGTCGGGTCAGTACGACCGCTGACTGGAATCCGCCGAACCCGCTGCCGACCGAGAGCACCGAGCGCAGCGGCAGCTCCCGTGCCGTTCTGGGCACGTAGTCGAGGTCACATTCCGGGTCCGGTGTCTCGTAGTTGGCCGTGGGCGGCACGACCTGGTGGGTCAGTGCCAGCACACAGGCGACGATCTCGATGGCGCCGATCGCGCCGAGCGAGTGGCCCACCATGGATTTGATGGAGCTCATCGGCACGTCGTAGGCGTGTTTGCCGAACGACCGCTTGACCGCGGCCGTCTCGTGCCGGTCGTTCTGCTGGGTGCCCGAGCCGTGCGCGTTGACGTAGTCGATCTGGGTGGCGTCGAGCCGGGCGTGGGCGAGGGCGCAGTTGATCGCCTCGGCCATCTCCAGGCCCTCCTGGGTGAGCCCGGTCATGTGGTACGCGTTGCCGAAGGTGGCGTAGCCGCGGATCTCGCAGAGGACGTCCGCACCGCGGGCGCGGGCGTGTTCCAGCTCCTCCAGGACGAGGACGGCGCCGCCCTCCCCCATGACGAACCCGTCACGGTGGGCGTCGAACGGACGCGAGGCGTGGGCGGGGTCGTCGTTGTTCTCCGAGGTCGCCTTGATGGCGTCGAAGCAGGCCACGGTGATCGGGGAGATCGGCGAGTCCGACGCACCGGCGATGCAGACGTCGACCCGTCCCTCCTCGATCGCGTGGAAGGCGTACCCGATGGCATCGAGGCCGGAGGTGCAGCCGGTGGAGACGGTCTGCACCGGGCCGTGCGCGCCGACCCGTTCGGCCACCGCGGAGGCGAGCGAACTCGGGGAGAACGCCCGCTCCAGATAGCGGCCGGCCGGGCGGTGGTCGACGTCCCACCGCTTGCCGTGGTCGCTGACCACGACGTAGTCGTGTTCCAGGCGCGTGGTGCCACCGACCGCGGTGCCCAGGGAGACCCCGATGCGCCACGGGTCCTCCTGCCCGGTGTCCAGACCGGCCTCGCGCAGTGCCTCCTGGACGGCGACCAGGGCGAACTGGAGGTACCGGTCGGAGCGGGCGATCTGCTCCTGGGTCAGCCCGTGTTCCTCGGGGTCGAAGTCGCACTCGGCGGCGATGCGCGAGCGGAACCCCTCCGGGTTGAAGAGGGTGATGCCCCGGGTCGCCGTACGACCGGCGGACAGCAGGTCCCAGAAGGCGGGCACTCCCACCCCGCCGGGCGCGACGATCCCGACCCCGGTGACGGCCACGCGCCGGCTCATGCCGCGACCTCGCTCCGCTCGGCCCCGCATTCGCGAAGCGCGCACCTTTCGACGACTCTCCCCCGGTCTCCGACCGGGGGGAGCCCCATGCTGCGCTCGCTCATGACACCGGCTCCGTTCGTTCGGGGGGCACCGCCCGGGTGCTCTCTTCGGTGCCCTCGGTGTCGACATGGCCCAGCTCGGGGCGCGGGGCCAGCGGGCCGAGGTGGAAGACCATCCGCGCCTCCGTCTCCCCCACGTTGCGGAACCGGTGCCGCATGTACGGGGGGATCATCAGCCCCTGGTCCGGGCGCAACGCATGGGTCTCCCCGTCCAGGTCCACTTCGAGGGCGCCCTGAACGACGTACACGAACTCCTCGGAGTAGGGGTGGTAGTGCTCACCGATGCGCTCGCCGGGCTGTACGAATGCCATCCCCATGAAGCCGCTCGTGGCGCCCACCGCACTGGGTGTCAGCATGGCGCGCAGATCGCCTCCGCGCCGGCGGTTGGGCTGGGTCTCGCTGAGGTCCACGATGCGTGGGCGGTGCGTGGTCATGGCTGATTCCTCCAGGGCTGGTGCCGGCGGTGGGGTGGGGACGGGTGACCTGCTGCCGAGCCCGGATGCGGTCAGGCGTCCGGGGCCCGGCGGTCGGTGATCAGGGTCATGTCGGAGCGGGCGAGGAAGCTCGCGACCTCACGGTCGGTGGAGAGACCGCCGGCCACGTCGATGTCGAGCAGACGCCGCAGGACGGCCGCCTTGCGGGGGCCGCGGACGCCGAGCGACAGCAGGGGGTCGGCGTCGAGGGGGATCTTCAGATCGACCAGCCGGACGACGATGTCGTCGCGCTGGAAGACGGTGCTGCCGGCGACGGGGCACGAGGCGTCGTCGGCGGCCAGCTCGTCCTGCCGGGCCAGCATCCTGGCCAGCGGCATCCCGCACCCTTCCTTGGCGGGGTAGAGCAGCGCGTGCCGCCGTACGCCCTCGGGCGGTGCGCCGTACGCCGCGACGTGGTGCACGGCGGGCAGGGCGGCGCGGGTGAAGAACACCCGGGCGGAGTCCGGGTCGCCGAGGTCGCGGTCCTGCTCCAGGTACGGGTTGATCGCCTCCTCGACGGCCCGGATCTCGGGCTGCCGGGAGACGTGGCGCAGCGCGGCGACCAGGTCGCCCTGCACCTCGACGGCCCGCACGACGCGGTTGCCGTGCATGAACAGGGAGGTGCGGCGCAGCCGGGTGGTGTCGTCGACCCGGGCCTCCGGGGAGGTGTAGCCGGCGAGGATCTCGGCGACCTTCTCCTCGCTGCCGGGCTTCACGGTGAAGGTCAGGGCGTGCCGGACCACACCGTCACCGACGCGGGGGGCGGCCTGTAGCCGGCCCTTGAGGGGCTCGGGGGCGAGGGCGGAGACGTTCGAGGTCTCGCGCAGCACGCTGAAGCGCAGCGAGCGGGTGTCGCGGACGCAGGCGTGCAACGGCTGCACCATCTTGACGTGTTCCTCGCTGTTGACCCAGGCGAGGAAGGGCGGTGCGCTCTCCCACTCGCTGGTGATCAGCCACTGGGACGGGTTCTCGATGGACTGGCACAGCTGGTCGGTGATGTGCCCGGGGACGGACGCGACCTGATTGCGCAGGTGTTCATAGGCTTCCAGGAAGCGCTGCTGGGCTCCGTCGTGGAGATCCAGGAGCAGTACGACCCTGAGCCGGGAGCCGTCGAAGGCTGACTGGGATATTCGTTCCGACAGCGATGTCATCTTTCTACGCATCTCCTTCGGGGCCGATGGCCCTTCCTGTGGTGCGTCGTCAGTTCCGGTGCGATCCGGGTGACTGAGCCGGATGGAGGGCGCCCTGATCGGTGAATCCGGGGGCTTCCCGGATTCGATCGTGGCCGCCGCCCTCCAGGGGCGCGAGATCTGTGAGCCATGCAGGTGAATCGTGATCGAACACCGGCATACCAGGGCATTCGTGCCCCATCTGCCCTCAATGCGCCCTTGGAGCTGGAGCACGCCATGAATCCCACTGCCGAAGACCAGGTGCCCGTACTCGTCGTGGGCGGGTCCCTGGTGGGCCTGTCCACCTCGCTGTTCCTCGGGCGCCTGGGTGTGCGGCACCTGCTGGTCGAGAAGCACCCGGACACCTCGCACCACCCGCGCGGCCGGGGGAACAACGTCCGGACGATGGAGCTGTACCGGGTCGCCGGGGCCGAGCGGCGGATCCGTGCGGCGGCCTCGGTACTGGCCGACAACCACGGCATCCTTCAGGCCCGTTCGCTGACCGGGGACGAGCAGGAGTGGCTGTTCAAGGAGATCGACCCGGGCGGCGGGCTGGCCCGGATCAGCCCGGCCGGCTGGTGTCTGTGCAGCCAGAACGACCTTGAGCCGGTCCTGGTGCGCTGCGCCCGTGAACACGGCGGTGAGCTGCGGTTCTCCACCGAGCTGGTCTCCTTCGAACAGGACGCGCAGGGCGTGACGGCGCTCCTGAGGAGCCGGGAGACCGGTGCGGAGTCGACCGTGCGGGCGGAGTACCTGATCGCGGCCGACGGCCCCCGCAGCCCGGTCCGCGAGCGGCTCGGCATCGACCAGACGGGACCGGGCGACCTGTTCCACAACGTGAGCATCACCTTCCGCGCTCCGCAGCTGGCCGAGGCGGTGGGTGAACGCCGCTTCATCGCCTGCTACTTGACCAACCCGGAGGCGGACGGCGCGCTGCTGCCGGTGGACAACGAGCGGGACTGGGTCTTCCACGCGCCCTGGCACCCCGATCGGGGCGAGACCCTGGAGGACTTCACCGACGAGCGGTGCATCGACCACATCCGCCGGGCCACGGGCGTGCCGGACATGGCCGTGGAGATCACCGGCAAGGCGCCGTGGCACGCCGCAGAGCGGGTCGCGGAACGCTATGGGGTCGGCCGGGTCTTCCTCGCCGGCGACGCGGCCCACGAGATGTCCCCCACCGGGGCGTTCGGCTCCAACACCGGCATCCAGGACGCCCACAACCTCGCCTGGAAGCTGGCGACGGTGCTGGACGGCGCGGCGGGTCCCGGGCTGCTGGCGACGTACGAGGCGGAGCGGCGGCCGGTGGCCCGCGAGACCAGTGCCCGCGCCTCGGCCCGTTCCGCCGAGCACAGCCACCCCGGGTACGTCCCGGCTCCCGGCACGGGCGGCGGCCGGCAGCGCGGCGTGCTCACCGTGGCCCTCGGCTACTGCTACCCGTCCGGTGCGGTGGTCGGCGCCGACCCCGAGCTGCCGGTGGTACCCGACCAGCTGCGGCTGACGGGCGAGCCGGGCACCCGCGCCCCGCACATGTGGCTGCGCACCAAGGACGGCGAGCGCCGCTCGACCCTCGACCTCTACGAGACCTCCTTCACCCTGCTGACCGGCTCCGACGACGGCGAGCTGTGGCGTACCGCGGCCAAGGGCGCCGTCCACCGGTTCTCGGTGCGCCTGGACTGCCATCTGATCGGCACCGGGCCGGACGACGACCTGGCTCCGGAGGAGGGCGCCGACTGGGCCGAGAAGCACGGCACGACGCCCGAGGGTGCCGTGCTGGTACGCCCCGACGGCTATGTGGCCTGGCGGGCGGAGGGCCGGGTGGCGGACCCGGAGGCGGCGCTCGCGGAGGTCTTCGAGGCGCTGCTCTGCCTGGACTGACGCGGCCGGCCCGCTCGATCAGGTACGGAACGCGCCGTCACCGCGGGGTGGCCGGGAGCCGTGAACGGCGGGGGCCGGCGGGACGCCCGCCGGTCCCCCGCCCCTCGGGAACGTATCTTCTGCCCGTCATCACCGCAGGGGCATCTGCCGTCGGTCCCGGCCGCGTCCCGCAACCCGGGGACCGAATTCCGGTTGAGTCCGGGCATGGACGTCAAGAAGCCCGCCATGCACCCCTTCCGGCGGATCTCCCACCCGCACCAGCCCCCGCGGCTGCCGCCGCCGGTCCCGGCGGCGCGACGCCCGGTCGGACAGGAGACGCCGATCTTCGACCAGCTGCTGAAGGAGTGGCAGGCGGGCACACTGCGTCCGGTCGTTTCCTGGCCGGTCGACGATCCGGGGAAGATCGGGGCGGGGACGGCTGTTGGGACCGATGATGGCCGCCCCTATCCGCACATCCGTGACGAGGAGTCCGACCGTGAGCCTGTACGACATCCCCCTGCGCACCCTGGCCGGTGAGCCCGCTTCGCTCGCCGACTACCGCGGCAAGGCCCTGCTGGTGGTGAATGTGGCGTCCAAGTGCGGGCTGACCCCGCAGTATTCGGGTCTGGAGCGGCTCCAGCAGCGCTTCGGGGACCGTGGCTTCAGCGTGCTGGGCTTCCCCAGCAACCAGTTCGCGGGCCAGGAGCCGGGCAGCGCCGAGGAGATCGCCACGTTCTGCTCCGCGACGTACGGCGTCAGCTTCCCGCTGTTCGAGAAGACCGACGTCAACGGCCCGGAGCAGCATCCGCTGTACGCGGAGCTGGCCGGCACCGCGGACGCCGACGGGGCGGCCGGAGAGGTGCAGTGGAACTTCGAGAAGTTCCTGATCGACGCCGAGGGTGCGGTGGCGGGCCGCTTCCGGCCGCGCACCGAGCCGGAGGCCGAGGAGCTGGTCGCGGCCATCGAGGCGGCGCTGCCGGCCTGAGCCGGGCGGGCGTCAGGCCACGGCGATGTCCGTGGCCTGAGCCGTGCCGTCGGTGTCGCGGGCGGGGTCCGGGTCGAGGGCCTCACAGGCCCTGACCTCGCGGGCCACCACGTCGTCCGGCACGGTCTCGAATTCGCCGGTCAGCCCGGTCATCCGCAACAGCCGGGCGACGCTCCCACCGGCGACGACGCCGGCCAGCCGGAGGCGTCCGCCGCGCTGCCGCGTCCGGTAGCGGGCACGGCTGAGCAGCGACAGCCCGGCACAGTCGAGGAAGGTCACCGCGCGCAGGTCCACGACGAGGTCGAGGCCCTGGGCACCGGTGATCTCGTCCAGCCGGTCGGCGAGCACCGAGACGGCGAGAATGTCCAGGTCACCGCGGAGTTCGAGGACGGTCACGCCGCCCGCGGCACGGCAGGGACCCACAAGTCTCGGGTAGTACTGACCTTCGTCCATCGGCCCGACCCACTTTCATGCCGAGGCGCGAGATATGGCCACGCGTCCCGGCGGAGACATACGGAGGGTGTGGGGGGCGCCCGGCGCGATCCGGGCGGGTCGGCCCGTTGCCGGGTCGTCCGTTGTGCGGTTTCGTTTCTGCTGTTCCCTACGTTTCTGCAGCTGCGCCCATAGTTGACTACGGCTTACCCGCGGACCGCCGCCTCAAGTCGCTGCGCACGCCACAACTCCAGGTTGTCTCAAAGTCGCCCCTTGCGGGCATGGCCGAGATAGGTCACCACGGGCCTGCCCTCCGGCGCGAGGGCGAAGCCGACCAGGTCCTGGAGCGCATCGTCGTCGATCCGGCCGCTGCGGCGGGCCAGGATCCCCGCCATCAGGCTGCGGACGCTGCGTGGCTTGAAGTCGCAGATGCCGCCGTCGGTCAGCCCGTGGCGCGCCAGCAGCGCGGCGACTTCGGCCGGCGTGCGCAGCCGGCGCGCGGCGTATCGGCCGGCCGGCACCACCCGCGTCATCGGCAGCCGCTGGAACGCCACGAGGTAGACGAGCCGGGAGACCGGGGTGCGGTTGACCGTGTCGTACACCAGGAGGCCCCCGGGAGCGAGCCCACGGGCGGCCTCCTCGATCACCCGGTCCGGGTCCCCGGTGATCTCCAGGGTGTCCGCGAGGTAGACCAGGTCGAAGGCGACCTCGGGCACGCCGGGCCGCTCGGCCGGCGCGGTGCGGTGCTCGACGGCCAGGCCGTTCCGTGCCGCGGCCGCCCGCGCCAGCGCGGTCGCGGCCGGCGACGGGTCGACGGCGGTGACCTCGAAACCGAGCCCCGCCAGCCCGTGCGCCAGCAGCCCGCGCCCGCTCCCCACGACCAGCGCGCGCCCGTTCGCCGCCCGGCCGTGCCGGGCCAGCACCTCGGCCGTGTACTCCAGCCGGACACCCTGGAAGGCGGCGGCCCGGATCTGGCGCCCGTCCACCGCCCCCGGGTCGGCCGAGTCCAGCGCGATCCGCGGAGCGCCGCCCCTCACCTTCGCCGTCATCACGTCGTCCCCCCTCCACACCGACCGGGACAATGGGCAATCCGAGTTCCCTGAGGGAACTTATCATTCACCGTTCCCTCAGGGAACGTCGATACGGTGGTCGCATGACGCGCACCCCGCTCTCCGATGTGGCCTGTTCGATCGCCCGCGCCACGGACCTGTTCGGCGACGCCTGGACGGCGCTGATCATGCGCGACGTGCTGACCGGGATCGGCCGCTTCGACGAGCTCGCGCACGACCTCGGCATCTCCCGCAAGGTCCTCACCGTCCGTCTCGCGCGGCTGGTCGAGGAGGGCGTGCTGACCCGCGAGCGCTATCAGGACCGGCCGCCGCGCGAGCGGTACGTCGCCACACAGAAGGGCAAGGAGCTCTACCCCGTCCTGCTGGCTCTGATGACCTGGGGCGACCGCTGGTACGCGGGCGAGGCCGGCCCACCAGCCCGTATCCATCACCACGACTGCGACCGGGACACCACGATGGTGGCCACCTGCGCACACTGCGGCGAGCCGCTGACCTCGGACAACACCACCCAGCTACCTGGCCCCGGAGGCCAGGAGGGGCCCGGCACCCGGGTGATCGGACCGCTGCTCGCCTCCCGCGCGACCGACGGAACCAACCCCCACGCATAACCCTCTTTGGGGCGAATTAGACTGGCCGAATCGCCCGAAAGAGTGAGGTGTGCCCTGAAGTCGCCCGACCCGGCAGCCGAGCCGCCCGCCGACGCCGCAGCCGATCCCGCCGAATGCACCGCGCAGAGCCGGCACGAGCCGGCCGGCGGGCCGGTCTCCCGGCTTCCGCAGCTGCTGGAGGCGATGGCCGCGGTGGGCTCCGACCACGATCTGCGCCGCGCCCTGGCCCGTATCGCCGAGACCGCCGCCTCGCTCACCGGTGCGCGCCACGCCGCCGTCGAGCTGCTCCGCGCGGACGGCGAGGAGCCCGGCGAGCCGCTTGCCCATGGCGACTCCCCCGCGTCCGAGGGCCCGCTGCCCCGGGGCGCCTTCCTGGAGGCGCCCGTCACGTTCCACGGCGAGACCCTCGGCTCCCTCCGCGTCACCGGGAAGCGGCACGGCGTGGCGTTCGGGGAGGAGGATCTGCACCTGGTGCGGGTGCTGGCCACGGAGGCAGGCATCGCGATGGGCAATGCCCGGATGCGGGCCGCCGCCCGACAGCGCACCCGCTGGATCGACGGCGCCGCCTCCGTCACCACGGCCTTGCTGGCCGGCCCCGAGGCCCACCAGACGACCGAGAACGCCCTCACGGTCGTCGCGGAGAAGGGCCGCGAGCTCGCCGAGGCGGCCACCGGAGCGGTGCTGCTGCCCCATTCCGAGGGTGGGATGGAGGTGGTGGCGATCTCCACCGAGCTGTCCGAGGCGGTACGGACCGAGGCGTACCGCGGCAGGATCCCGCCGCAGAGCCCGGTCCTCCAGGAGATCGACGCCGGACGCGCGATCTTCGCCGACGACTTCGCCACCGACCCCCGGTCGATCTCCCCGCTGTCCCGCCACTACGGGCCGACCATGCTGTTGCCGCTGAGCAGCAACGGACGGGTGCTGGGCGCCCTGGCGCTGTGCCGGATGTCCGGAGGCCGCCGCTTCAGCCAGACCGAACGGACCCTGGGCACGCAGTTCGCCGCCCAGGCCGCACTGGCGCTGGTCCTCGCCGACCGACACCGCAACCGCCAGCGGCTCGCGGTCTACGAGGACCGCGACCGGATCGCCCGCGACCTGCACGACCTGGTCATCCAACGGCTGTTCGCGACCGGGATGCTGGTGGAGAGCGCCCAGCGCAGGGCCGTGCTGCCGGAGGTGCGCGAGGGCCTCGGCCAGGCGGTCGACGAACTGGACGCGACGATCCAGGAGATCCGCACGACGATCATCGCCCTACAGCAGGGCCCGCCGGAGGCACCGCCGGGACTCCGCACCCGGGTCCTGCGCGAGGCCGGCGCGGCGGCCGAGGCGCTCGGCGCCCGCCCGTCGGTGCACTTCGTCGGCCCGGTCGACGCCCGCATCGACGAGGAGACCGGTCGGGCGCTGCTGACCGCCCTCCGCAAGGCGCTGACCTCGGCGTCGGCGCTGCCGGCCGCCGCTGCCCCGCGTACCGAGATCGTCGTCGACGCCGCGACCGCCCTCCCCGACGGCCGCCCCGCGGTACGCCTGACGGTCACCCGCCCGGACGCCGCGACCACCCCGCTGACCTGGGAACGCCCGCTCTGACGCGGCTCCTCGGCGAGCTCCGTACTCGGCTCCACGGGCGTGACGCCCTCGCACTCGAAGGTTGTTGAGTCTCTGTCACCCCGGCACCGCAGCCGTCTCCCCGATGAATCCGCCGCCCGTCAGGCGTCCTGGAGGGTGACCCGTTCGGGAATCCCTTGACCTCAATATTGGTTGAGGTCCTAGGTTCCTTTTATGTCGCCGGTCACGCACGGCGATCCCGTGAAGACCCGACAGACAGGAGACCACCATGGACATGGAAGTCACCGCCTGGCATTCGCTGCACAGCACGATGACGGCGCAGCAGGGCCGGCGACGGTTCTCGCGCGCGACGCTGCGCCGGATCGCGACGTTCGCCCGGCCGCACCGGCGGCACCTGGTGTGGTTCCTGGTGCTGAGCACGGTGACGGCGATGCTCGCGGTGGCGACCCCGCTGCTCGCCGGGCGGGTGGTGGACGCGATCGTGGGCCGTGACGCGGCGGTGGTGGTCGTCGGGCTGTCCGGGCTGATCGCCGTGATCGCGCTCGCGGAGGCCGGGCTGGGCCTGGTGACCCGGTGGCTCTCGGCGAGCATCGGGGAAGGCCTGATCCTGGACCTGCGGACGACCGTGTACGACCACGTCCAGCGGATGCCGATCGCATTCTTCACCCGCACCCGCACCGGGGCGCTGGTGAGCCGGTTGAACAACGACGTCATCGGCGCCCAGCGGGCGTTCAGCGACACCCTGTCCGGCGTCGTCAGCAACATCGTGACGCTGGTGCTCACGCTCGGTGTGATGCTCACCCTGTCCTGGCAGATCACGCTGATCGCGCTGGTGCTGCTGCCGGTCTTCGTGCTGCCGGCCCGACGGGTCGGCCGGCGGCTGGCGGACCTGCGCCGGGAGGCCGCCGACCACAACGCGTCGATGGGCACGCAGATGACCGAACGGTTCTCCGCACCGGGCGCCACCCTCGTCAAGCTGATGGGCCGCCCGACCCGGGAGTCCGCGGAGTTCGCCACCCGGGCCGGCCGGGTCCGTGACATCGGTGTCCGCTCGGCCATGGTCCAGACGTACTTCGTCACCGCGCTCACCCTGGTCTCCGCGCTGGCCCTGGCCGTCGTCTACGGCCTGGGCGGGTTCCTGGCCCTGCGCGGACAGCTGGAGGCCGGCGCCATCGTGTCGCTCGCCCTGCTGCTCACCCGGCTCTACGCCCCGCTCACCGCGCTGTCCGGCGCGCACATCGAGGTGATGAGCGCACTGGTGAGCTTCGAGCGGGTCTTCGAGGTGCTCGACCTCACGCCGCTGATCACCGAGAAGCCGGACGCCCGTGCGGTGCCCGACGGCCCGGTGTCGGTGGAGTTCGACTCCGTACGCTTCGGCTACCCGTCCGCCGACAAGGTCTCGCTGGCCTCACTGGAGGAGGTCGCCACCCTGGACACCCGCGGCGGCGAAGAGGTCCTGCACGGCGTCTCCTTCCGCGCCGAGCCCGGCCAGATGGTCGCCCTGGTCGGCTCGTCCGGCGCCGGCAAGTCGACCGTCGCCCAGCTGCTGCCCCGGCTGTACGACGCCGATGCGGGGGCCGTGCGGCTCTCGGGGGTGGACGTCCGCGATCTGACCGCCGCCTCACTGCGGGACGTCCTCGGCATGGTCACCCAGGACGGGCACCTCTTCCACGACTCGATCCGCGCGAACCTGCTGCTGGCCAACGCGGAGGCGACCGAGGACGAGCTCTGGGACGCGCTGCGCCGAGCCCGTCTGGAGGAGCTGATCGCCGGGCTGCCGGACGGCCTGGACACCGTGGTCGGCGAGCGCGGCTACCGCCTCTCGGGCGGCGAACGGCAGCGGCTGACCATCGCCCGGCTGCTGCTGGCCCACCCCCGGGTGGTGATCCTGGACGAGGCGACCGCGCACCTGGACAACACCTCCGAGGCGGCGGTGCAGGAGGCGCTCACCGAGGCCCTGGAAGGCCGTACGGCCCTGGTCATCGCGCACCGGCTGTCGACGGTGCGGGCCGCCGATCTGATCCTGGTCGTCGAGGGCGGGCGGATCGTCGAGCGGGGCACGCACGAAACGCTGCTGGCGGCCGACGGCAGGTACGCGGAGCTGTACCGGACGCAGTTCACGGACTCGGTGGACCCGCGGGAGGCCGGGACGGGCGCCGTGCCGCAGGCCGGGCAGGAGCACCCGGAGGCGGCCGTGCGCACGGCCCCCGGTCCGGAGCCGGCCGCGGAGTCGGCGCTGGTGAACTGAGGCCGGCGGACCGACGCAGCTCCAGTGGGCCCCCGCCCCTTGGCGGGGGCCTTCCGTATGCCGAAAACTGAAGAGATGACGCAGCGCGCGGAACACGCCACGGTCATGGACCGCCTCGCCATCGACGATCTGGTCACCGGCTACGCCGTCGCCGTGGACGACGGCGACTGGACGGGCTACCGGGCCCTGTTCACCCCGGACGGCCGGGTCGACTACCGCTCGGCCGGCGGTATCGAGGGCAGTGCCGAGGAGATCGCGGCCTGGCTCGCCGAGATGCTGCAACACTTCGCGATACGGCAGCATCTGATCGTCAACCGCAGGATCACGCTGTCCCGGCGGGACGGCGCACCGGGCGACACCGCGACCGTCCAGGCCGACTACCTCAATCCGATGCGGCTGGCCGGTTCCGCGGACGATGCCGAGGGCGGCCCCACCGCCCCCAACTACACCTGCGCCGGCCGCTATGAGTTCTTCGCCCGCCGGACCCCGGACGGCTGGCGGCTGACCGGGGTCGTCGTGCACGAGAAGTGGCGGCAGTTGCGGGTCGCCGCTCACTGACCCGGCGGTCCTGCCCGGCGACGCGAATCGGCCGTCCTGGCGACACCCCCTTTCCTTGATCGCCCCCACCTGCGCAGACTGATCGTCCGACCGGCCGGAACCGGCATCAGGGAGGCCGCATGGACAGCTCGCCCGCCCTCCGGACGCGATGGCTCGCCTCTCCCTGGGGGCGCGGGGCCGCCGCGGCGCTGGCCGGTGCGGTACCGGCCCTCACCTTCCCCGCGCCGTCGTGGTGGTGGCTGGCGTACGTCGCCCTGGTGCCCTGGTTGCTGCTGGTCCGGTCGGCGCCGACGTTCGGGCGGGCCGCGCTGGACGGCTGGCTGGGCGGCGCCGGCTTCATGCTGGCCGTGCACCACTGGCTGCTCCCGAACCTGCACGTCTTCATCCTGGTGCTCGCCCTGTTGCTCGGTGCCCTGTGGGCGCCGTGGGGGCTGCTGGTGCGGGCGCTGCTGGGCGGTGCTCCGCGCGCCGGGAGGTGCGCCGCCGCGCTGGTGCTGGTGCCGTCGGGCTGGCTGATGGTCGAACTGGTCCGGTCCTGGGAGTACTTGGGCGGGCCGTGGGGGCTGCTGGGCGCCAGCCAGTGGCAGGTGCCGGCCGCGCTGCGGCTGGCGTCGATCGGCGGGGTGTGGCTGGTCAGCCTGCTGATCGTGGCCGTGAACACCGCGGTGGCGGAGCTGGTGGCGGCGTCGGCGGCGCGACCGCCGGCCGTCGCCGGGCTGCTGGTGTGCGCGCTGGCCACCACCGCGGTCTGGTTCTGGGCACCGGTCCCCCGCCCCGCGGGCACGGTGCGGATCGCGGTCGTCCAGCCGGGCCTCACCGGCACCCCGACCCAGCGGCTCGCCCGGAGCGAGGAGCTGACCCGGTCGATCGCGGGCCGCGGGGTGCGCCTGGTGGTGTGGGGCGAGAGCAGCCTCTACCAGGACCCGACCGACCGACCGGCGCTCGCCGCCCGACTGGCCGCACTGTCCCGGCGGACGGGCACCGACCTGCTGGTCAACGCCGATGCGCCGCGCATCGGCGGGCCCGGCATCTACAAGAGCGCCGAGCTGATCGGCCCGGACGGGCTCACCGGCGAGCGCTACGACAAGATGCGGCTGGTGCCCTTCGGCGAGTACATACCGCTGCGGTCCGTACTGGGGTGGGCGACGAAGGTGGGCCGGGCCGCCACGACCGACCGGATACGCGGCTCGCACCAGGTGGTGATGCCGGTCGCCTCCGCGGGCGGGCTGCGGATCGGTCCGCTGGTGTGCTTCGAGACCGCCTTCCCCGACATGAGCCGCCACCTGGCGCGCGACGGTGCCCAGGTGTTGGTCGCCCAGTCCTCGACCTCGACGTTCCAGGGCAGTTGGGCACCCCAGCAGCACGCCTCCCTGGGGGCGCTGCGCGCCGCGGAGACCTGGCGCCCCATGGTGCACGCCACGCTCACCGGCGTCAGCGCGGTGTACGGGCCCCGGGGCGAGCGGATCGGCGAGCGGCTCGGCACCAACCGCAGCGCGGCCGCCGTCTACGACCTGCCGCTCGCCGAGGGCACCAGCCCGTACGCCCGGTTCGGTGACTGGGCGGTCCACGGAGCGGTCGGCGCGCTGGCGCTCTCCGGGGCGTACGTCGGCGTCCGCGCGCTCAGCCGGCGGCCTGCGCGAGCGCGTCGGTGACCACCCGCTCGCAGAGCTCGTGGGTGCGCAGTGCGTCCTGGGCGGACGGCTGCCGGCCCGCGCGGACGTCGTCGAGGAAGGCCAGCACGATCTGCTCGACGCCGCGCTGGCGGGCGACCGGCACCCAGTCGCCGCGGCGCCGCACGGTGGGCTGCCCCTTGTGGTCGATGACCTCGGCGAGGTTGACGACCTGCCGCTTGGTGTCCTTCCCGGAGACGTCGAGGATCTCCTCCGCGGAGCCGCTGAGGCGGTTCATGGTGCCGATGGCGGTGAAGCCGTCGCCGGAGAGCTGCAACACCACGTGCTCCATCAGCCCGTCGCGGATCCGGGCACGGACGTCGATGTGGTCGACCTCGCCGGGGACGAGGAAGCGCAGGGTGTCGACGACGTGGATGAAGTCGTCCAGCACCAGCGTGCGCGGGTCCTCGGGCAGCCCGACCCGGTTCTTCTGCATCAGGATCAGGTCGCGGGCGTGCTCGCGGCACTGCGCGTAGGCGGGCGCGTAGCGGCGGTTGAAACCGACGGCGAGGCCCACGCCCCGCTCCTCGGCGAGCGCGATGATCCGCTGGGACTCGGCGAGTTCGTACGAGATCGGCTTGTCCACGTAGGTCGGGACGCCGGCCTCGATCAGCCGGGTCACGATCTCGGCGTGGGCCGCGGTCGCCGCGTGCACGAAGGCCGCGTCGAGGCCCGTGGCGAGCAGCGTGTCCAGGTCGGTGTGGAGCCGGTCCCCGGCCAGGTGGTGAGCCGCGCCGACCCGTTGCAGGGTGGCCGGGGTGCGGGTGTGCAGGTGCAGTTCGAGGCCCGGTTGGACGCCCAGTACGGGGAGGTACGCCTTCTGGGCGATGTCGCCGAGTCCGATGCAGCCGACCTTCACTCATGCTCCTTGGGTAGCGCCGCGGTCCTGGTGCCCGGCGTCCCGGCAGCATACGTCCGTGGTCTGCTACGCGGTCGTGCCGGACGGAGCGCTCCGGCGGCTCACCCGTCGTCGGGCGAAGGCCCTGGCCGCCGCCGAGGTCCGCTGAGCCGCCGCCGAGGCCCGCTGAGGGGCACGCTCATGGAGCGTGCCCGGCCGCACCGTCGAGCCGCAGCTGCAACCGGTCGATCGCGTCCCGGAGACTCTGCCGGTACTGGCCGTCGGCGAGGGCGTTGATCGACGCCCGGGCCCGCCGGAGCTGGCGGCGCGCGTCGGCCGGCCGGTCGAGGGCGGCGTAGTCGGCGGCGATGTTGAGGTGCAGCGAGGGGAAGAACGCCCGCAGCGCCACGAGCGGGTGGCGGGGGCCCGGGCCGTCGGCGACGCTCGGTTCCCCGGAGGCGGTACCCGGGCCACCCGGGCCGCCGGGCCGTTCGGTGACGAAGCCCTCGGCCGCCTCCAGGGCCCTGAGGTCCCAGTCGAGCTCGTCCCGGGGATCGTCCTGGGTGTCGGCCATGTAGTGGGCGAGGGTGCAGCGGTGGAAGGCGTCGCCCTGGGGCCCGATCTCCTGCCACAGGTCCGAGAGTCGGTTGCGTGCCTCTTCCCGGTCACCGGCGCGATGCAGCATGATCGCCTGGCCGATCCGGGTCAGCACGGCGTCCTCCGGCGTCGCCTCCCGCAGCTTGTCCACCACCGCGCACTCCCCGTGTTCGCTGACCACCGTCAGTGCCGTTCCCTCGACGCTAACCGCCGGAGAAGACCTTCGCGCGATGTGTGCGACGCACCGGGTGGTACGGGCCGTCCGGCGGCTCGGGGCGCGGCCCCGGCCCCGCACCGCCGGCCGGGCCGGACGGCTCAGCCCAGGTCAGGAATGCGCCAGTCGATCGGGGCGTGGCCCTGCGCGGCGACCGCGGCGTTGATCTGGGTGAAGGGGCGGGAGCCGAGGAACTTCTTCGCCGACAGCGGGGAGGGGTGCGCGCCCTGCACCACGGCGTGCCGCTCCTCGTCGATCAGCGGCAGCTTCTTCTTGGCGTAGTTCCCCCAGAGCACGAAGACCGCCGGGTCGGGCCGGGAGGCCACGGCGCGGATCACCGCGTCGGTGACCTTCTCCCACCCCTTGCCCTTGTGCGAATTGGCCTCGGCCTCGCGCACGGTCAGGACGGCGTTCAGCAGCAGCACGCCCTGCTGGGCCCAGGGCATCAGATAGCCGTTGTCCGGAATCGGGTGGCCCAGCTCCTCCTTCATCTCCTTGTAGATGTTCCGCAACGACGGCGGCGTCTTCACACCGGGCTGCACCGAGAAGCACAGGCCGTGGCCCTGCCCCGCGCCGTGGTACGGGTCCTGGCCGAGGATGAGCACCTTCACCTGGTCGTAGGGCGTCGCCTCCAGCGCCGCGAAGACCTGCTCGCGGGGCGGGTAGACCGGACCCTTGGCCCGCTCCTCCTCGACGAAGTCGGTGAGCTCCTTGAAGTAGGGCTTCGCCAACTCCTCGCCGAGTACCCCGCGCCAGGACTCGGGCAGCATGTCGGTCACCACGTCAACAACCTCCGGTGTGCGTTGCGTTCTCCTCACAGAACCTACCGGCGACCACTGACAACGCCGACCACGGGCCGAGGGGGCGGGCCGGAGGGACGCGCCGCCGCTGCCACCCCGTCGCTGCCACCCCGTCGCTGCCGGCCCGGCCGCCGGCGGCCGTCGGCGGCCTCCCGTGGGCCGCGGCAGTCCGGCCGCGCCGCCTCACGCCGTGTCGAGCCGGGCCCGCTGGACGGGGTCCAGGCGCAGGTCGAGGGCCGCCAGGCACTCGTCCAGCTGCGCCACCGAGCTCACGCCGAGCACCGGCACGACCGGCACCGGGCCGCCCATCAGCCAGGCCAGCACCACCTGGTTCCGGGTGGCCCCGCACTCCGCCGCGACCTCCGCCAGCACCCGGAGCCGCGGCACCGAACCGGGGTGGTCGTAGCGCTCCGGCAGCGGCCGGTCCGCACGGGTGTAGGCGCCCGCCATCAGGGTCCCGTAGCCGAGCAGCGTCAGGTCCGGGTGCGCCGCGGCGTAGTCGAGGAGCTCCTCGTCGGTCTCCACCTGGACGTCGGGCAGCAGGCCCCGGCGCGGTTGCAGATAGGTGTGCCGCTGCTGTACGGCGCGAAAGCCCGGCAGCCCGCGGCCGGCGGCGGTGTGCCGGGCCTCGGCGAGCCGCCAGGTCCGGTGGTTGCTGGCCCCGAGGGTGCCCACGGCGCCGTGCTGCACCAGGGCGGCCAGCGCGCCGACGGTCTCCTCCAGGGGCGTGCCGCGGTCCTCGATGTGCGCGTAGTACAGGTCCACCCGCTCGGTGCCCAGGCGGCGGAGGCTGCCTTCGAGGGCGGCGCGTACGGCCGCGGCGCCCAGCCCCTCGGCGTTGTCGGGCCACCGGTCGCCGCGGGCCGGATCGGGCCGGGCGCCCGCCTTGGTGGCCAGCACGGTGCGGCCGGCGGCGCCTCGGCTGCGCAGCCAGCGGCCGAGCAGCAGCTCGCTCTCGTCCCCGGTGGCACCGGGCACCCAGCGGCCGTGGTCGTTCGCGCTGTCGATGAACGTGCCGCCGGCCTCCACGAAGCGGTCCAGGATCGCGTACGAGGTCGGCTCGTCGACGGTGGTGCCGAACGGCAGCGCGCCCAGGCAGACGGCGCTGATCCGGGGCCCGTGGTCGCCGCCCAGGGTGCGGTAGTGCATGGCGTGCCTCCGTGGCAGGTCCGCGAACGCGGGTGGTGGGGGGCGCGGCCCGGCCCCGCCCCCCCCCAAAGACAACAGGGTGGCCCACCAAACCAAAAAAACCACCGCAGCACACCCCCCCCC
>NZ_JBEZIX010000026.1:0-127721 GCF_040651315.1 Streptomyces sp. NPDC048506 | reverse complement strand
TTTTTTTCACGTGAAACTGTTTCACGTGAAACACCGCCCCCCGGCGTATGCGACCCACCGCCCCCGGCGCGTGCGGTCGACTGCTCCAACCGCACCACACGTGTGGCCGTGATCGAGCGGCGCACGCACTGTGGTGCCCATGCAGCAAGCCAGCCTCCTCCCCGCCAGGTCCGGCCTGGACGCACGGATCCGTACGAAGCCCCCCGCACCGGTCCGTGACCTGCGATGGCTCATCGCTCTGGCCGCCGTCTTCACCGCCGCCCAGGTCTACCTCGCCCTTGCCACACCGGGCCTGGGGTGGGACGAGACGGTGTACGTCAGCCAGGTCGACCCCCATGCGCCGGCCGCGTACTTCAGCGCCCCGCGCGCCCGCGGGGTCACCCTCCTCCTCGCCCCGCTCGCCGCCCTGACGACCTCGGCCGTCGCCCTGCACTGCTACCTCGCGGTGCTCTCCGGTGCCGGATTCCTCCTCTCCCTGTGCGTCTGGCGGCGCCTGCTGCCCGCCCCCGTGCCGGCCCTGGGCGGTGTGCTCTTCGCCGGTCTGTGGATCACGCTCTTCTACGGTCCGCAGGCGATGCCCAACCTGTGGGTCGGCTACGCCGCGCTCGTCGCCACCGGCTGCTTCCTGCTGGCCGTACGGCAGCCGTCGGCCCAGCTGGCTCCCCGTGCCGGTCGTGGCGCGGCGGCCGGCCTCGCCGCCGCGGTGGCCGTCGCCGGCCTGATGCGCCCCATCGACGCCGTCTGGCTGTCCGTACCGCTCTTCGTGGCGGCGCTGTGCGTGCCGACGTGGCGGCGCTCCACCGTGCTGCTGGCTCTGCCGGCCGGGCTGCTCCTCGGGTGCGCCGAGTGGGTCGTGGAGGCCTTCCTGTCCTACGACGGGCTGCTCACCCGGCTGCGGCAGGCCGCGGAGATCCAGGGCGGTCTGGGCTGGCATCCGTCCTTCGGCGACCACGCCAGGGCGCTCCAGGGCAAGACGCTCTGCCGCCCCTGCAACCTGTCCTGGGAGTATCCGGTGACGGCGGCATGGTGGTTCGCACTGCCCCTGGTGGTCATCGGCGCGGTCTGGGCGGCGGCCCGCACCCGTGGGCCCGGCGGCGTACGTCGTGGGCGGGGGCTGGAACCCGTACGGCTGGGCACGCTCGGCCTGGAGCCGGTCCGGCCGATCGTCGTCGGTCCCGACGGCAGACTGCACCGCTACGGCCCGCAGTGGCCCACGCCGCGCCTCGGGGACCCCATCGGCCCCCGCCACCGCTACGGGCCGGCCGCCGCCGTCACCCTTCCCGCCGTGACCGGCCTCTGCCTCGCCGCCCCCTATCTGCTGCTGGTGGAGTACGCCGCCCCGCGCTTCCTGCTGCCGGCCTACGCCCTGCTGCTGATGCCCGCCGCCTGGTTCCTGCACTGGCTCACCCTCCTGCCACGCCGCCGCCACAGTTGGGCGGTGGCCGCGCTGGTCGTCGCGCTGCTGGGCCACGAGGCGATGCAACTGGCGATCGTGAACAAGATGCAGCGCGGGACCGTCCGCGCCCAGCAGGACATCGACCGGATCGCCACCACCCTGCGCGACGCCGGCGTACGGCCGCCCTGTGTGGTGAGCGGTGAGGAGGCGGTGCGGATCGCGTACCAGATCCGTTGCGCGTCCCGGCAGCCGAAGGGCCATGACGCCAGCACCACCGCGGCCGGGCTGACCCGGCTGGGCGCGCGCCGCCCCACCGCCGTCGTCCTGCGCGCCCGCAGCGCACCGCCCCACTACGCCCGCGGCTGGCGCCCGGTCGTCCTCCCGGCGACGCCGGGTCTGAAGCCACTGAGCGCCTATGTGTCGCCGGCGGCCCGCCCCTGAGCGCAGGCGTACCCGCGCCGTTGCACATGCGCCCGCCCGGTCACCGAGGACCGGGCGGGCGCATGGACGTATCGGGGGGCCGGCTTACTCCTCCGTGCCGCCGAACCGCTCACGGTAGGACTCCAGGTCCTCCTCCGTGATCTTGGCGAAGAGCACCGGCGGCACCGTGAAAGGCGTCCCGGCCGGCACCGCGGCCAGCGCCTTCGCCTCGTCCTGCGAGACCCACACGGCGGTGTCGTTCTCCAGCGCGAACGCGCTCCGCATGGCCTTCGCGGACGCCGGGATGAACGGCTCGGAGACCACCGCGTACAGGTGGATCAGGTTCATCGCCGTGCGCAGCGTCAGCGCCGCCGCGTCCTTGTCGGTCTTGATCTCCAGCCACGGGGCCTTCTCCTCCAGGTAGGAGTTGCCCGCGCTCCACAGGGCGCGCAGCGCGGCTGACGCCTTGCGGAACTGGAGCGTCTCCATGTGGCCCTCGTACTCGGCCAGCAGCCCGGCGATCTCCTCGCCCAGCTTCTGCTCCGCGGCGCCGGCCTCGGCGCCCGCCGGCACCTCGTCGCCGAACCGCTTCCGCGAGAACGACAGCACCCGGTTGACGAAGTTGCCGAGGGTGTCCGCCAGGTCCTTGTTGACCGAGGACGCGAACAGCTCCCAGGTGAAGGAGGTGTCGTCGGACTCCGGCGCGTGCGCCATCAGGAAGTAGCGCCAGTAGTCGGCCGGCAGCAGCTCCAGCGCCGCGTCCGTGAAGACGCCCCGGCGCTGCGACGTGGAGAACTTGCCGCCGTAGTAGTTCAGCCAGTTGAAGGCCTTGAGGAAGTCGACCTTCTTCCAGGGCTCGCGGGTCCCCAGCTGCGTCGCCGGGAACATCACGGAGTGGAACGGCACATTGTCCTTGGCCATGAACTCCGTATAGCGGACGTCGACGGACTCGTACCACCACGACTTCCAGTCGCGGTTCTCCGGGTCGACGTCGGCCCACTCCTTCGTCGCCCCGATGTACTCGATCGGCGCGTCGAACCACACGTAGAAGACCTTGCCCTCGGCCGCCAGCTCCGGCCACACATCGGCCGGCACCGGAACGCCCCAGTCCAGGTCACGGGTGATCGCCCGGTCCTGGAGCCCCTCCGTCAGCCACTTGTGGGCAATGGACGAGGCCAGCGTCGGCCACTCCTTGCTCCCGTTGCCTTCGAGCCAGCCCTCGACCTCGTGCTGGAGCTTCGACTGGAGCAGGAAGAGGTGCTTGGTCTCGCGCACCTCGAGATCACCGCTGCCGCTGATCGCCGACCGCGCATCGATCAGGTCGGTCGGGTCCAGCACCCGGGTGCAGTTCTCGCACTGGTCGCCGCGCGCCTTGTCGTAGCCGCAGTGCGGGCAGGTGCCGACGATGTAGCGGTCGGGCAGGAAGCGGTCGTCCGTGACCGAGAAGACCTGCCGGATGGCGCGCTCCTCGATGAACCCGTTCTCGTGCAGCTTGCGCGCGAAGTGCTGGGTCAGCTCCACGTTCTCCGGCGACGAACTCCGACCGAAGTAGTCGAACTCAAGTCCGAAGCCCTCGTAGATCGCCTTCTGCTTGTCGTGCTGCTCGGCGCAGAACGCGGCGACCGACTGCCCCGCGTCCTTCGCCGCCAGCTCGGCCGGCGTCCCGTGCTCGTCCGTCGCGCAGATGTAGAGCACGTCGTGCCCGCGCTGCCGCAGATACCGGGAGTAGACGTCCGCCGGGAGCATGGACCCCACCATGTTGCCCAGGTGCTTGATCCCGTTGATATACGGAAGGGCGCTGGTGATGAGGTGTCGAGCCATTGCCGGCTGCTCCCAAGTCGCTACGGTGAGTGAGGATTTGCTTTACGGAACGTCAATATCGTACTGGACCGGTTGGGGGTGCCGGCGCGGGCTTTTTCGGGGCCGTGATCGTCTCGGCGTGCGGGGGACGTCGATCTTCCGGGGAGGGGACGCGCCGGGGGCGCCGTGGCCGTGGGGGGGCGGGCGTCGTGGCGGTGGCGATGCGGCCGGCGCGGCAAACGGCACCGGCCGCGGGGGCCGGGGGCCCGGCCGCGGCCGGTGGGGTGCTGCTCTTCGGGTGGGTGCTGCTCTTCGGGTGGGTGGTGCTCTTCGCGCGGTGGCGCGGCGGGTCAGGCGTCCTTGAGGACGCCGGCGGTGCGGGCCTCGGTGAGCCACTCGGGGAACTCGACCATCAGCTGCTGGTAGAGCTCGTCGTGGGAGAGGCTGCGCGGGTCGCGGCCGGCGTGGAAGAAGCCGGCGTTGTCCACGACGCGCTTCTCCGGGACGCCCAGGTCGTCGAGCTTGCGGAGGAAGTCGAAGCCCTTGGCCTCCGGGTCGCCGAAGCCGATGAACTGCCAGAAGACGGGGAGTTCGGCCGCCTCGCACAGGGCCTTCTCGGCGGCCGGCTTGGAGGTCGGCGCACCGTCGGTCTGGAAGATGACGAAGGCGGGGGCGGTGGAGCCGGACTTCTTGTAGTGCTCGACCACGGCGTTGATGGCCCAGTGGTAGTTGGTGCGGCCCATGTGGCCGAGGCCGGAGTGCAACTCCTCGATGCGGCCCTCGTAGTTGGTGAGGTCGATGTCGGCGGTGCCGTCGACGTCGGTGGAGAAGAAGACGACCGGGACGGTGGCGTCGTCGTCGAAGTGGGCGGCGAGGCCGAGGGCCTGCTCGGCGAGGTGCTGGACCGTGCCGTCCTTGTAGTAGTTCCGCATCGAGCCGGAGCGGTCGAGGACGAGGTAGACGGCGGCGCGCTGGGAGCCGAGGCCGTGCTTGTCCAGGGTGGCGCCGGCGGACTTGTAGAGGCTGAGGAGGGCGGGCGCGACGGCGGGGAGGGCGGTGTCGGTGGCCGGGGTGGCCGGGGTGTCGGCGGTGGTGGGCTGGGTGGGGGCTTCGGGCTGAGGCTCGGGCTGGGCTTCGGACTGGGCCTCGGGCGCCGGCTCCGTCGTGGCTTCCGGCTCGGTCGTGGCCTCCGGCTCCGTGGTGGCCTCCGGCTCCGGCTCGCTCTCGGCCGCGGGCTGGGGCTCGGGCTGGGCCTCTGCCTGGGCCTCTGCCTGGGCCTCTGCCTGGGCCTCCGCCTTCGGCTCCGGCTCCTCCGCCTTCGGCTCCGCCGGCTCAGGCTGAGTCGTCTCGGGCTTCGCCTCGGACTTGGTCGGTTCGGCCTCCGCCGCCTCGGCCTCCGTCGGCTCGGCCGTGGCCTCCGCCGTCTCCGGCTCGGCCGTGGCAGCCTCGGGCTTCGCCTCCGCCTCCGTCTGTGCCTCCGACTCCGGTTCGGTCGTGGCCTCGGCCTCCGCCTCGGTGGACGTCGCGGATGCCGGGGTCGGGTTGTCGAAGGCCTGGCTGACGAGGTCGGAGACGGTGCTCGCCTCGTCCTCCGCCGAGTCCTTGGCGTCCGCCTGATCCCGGTCGGCCGCCTGGCCCTTGATCTCGGCCTCGGTCTCGGCCCGGCCCTTGGCCTCGTCCTCGTCCACGTCGGCGTTCACGTCCACGTCGGCGTTCACGTCCACGTCGGCGTTCACGTCCACGTCGGCGTTCACGTCCACGTCGGCGTCGGCGTTCACGCCCGCGTCCGCGGCGTCCTTCCCGGCGGGCTCGGCCGGAACGGACGGCTCGCCGCGGTCCACGGGGCTGCTCTGCGCCGGCAGCGAGGCGGTCGTCGGGGCGGGGCCGGTGGCCGCGGCGTGGTCGTCAGAGGTGCGGGCGGCCGGGACTTCGGCTTCCGGGGCGGGGATCGGGGTGGACTCCTCGCGGGCCTCGGGGATGGTCGCGGACTCCGGCTTGTCGGCGCCGCTCGGGGCCGCACCGGTCCCTTCACGGGTCGCCTTGGAGCGACCGAAAGCGTTGCGCAGCAGACTCCGAATGCCCATCGGCGAACCTCTCTTGCGTGTGGTGGGTGCGGCGTTTGTCCGTGAAACGCGGACATGTCCCTGACCAGGACGGATACGTAAGCGTAGCGGCCGGCACCGGCCCCATCGTGGGACCCCGCGCCTCGTGTGCTGGGCTATCCGGGCGGTGTCTCGGGGGAGGGGGTTTCGGCCAGTGGGCCGGTGGTTCGGCCAAGGGGCATCGGTCCTGCGTACGGGGGTGGTACGGGGGGCCGCGCCGCGCCCGTTGACGGTCTGCGCGGGCCGGGGCGCAGGGGGCGTCGCCACCGGACCTCGTCAGCTGTTTCATCCCTTGTTCATGTGGTGGGTGGTCACATAGCGGGACGGACCTGGCCGGGACGGGCGGGCGGGTGGCAGGTGCGGCCGCGCATCCGTCCCGTCCTCACATCACGCCCCGGAAACGAAGTGGCAAGAGGTAAGTAAGAACTGGGTCGTTCAGGTATCCGATGGGCAGGTGTGCCCGTCTTCTCCGGTGACCATTGTCCTGAGCCGCCCGTTGTGCCTTAGGCGGCCGATGAGAAGGCAAGAACCCTTCTGAGGGTGACGGGAGATGTGGGCGCATGGGGCTGACCAGTCAGTCGCTCGAATTCACGGTGATCGTGCTGGCAGTGGCCTGCGTGGCTGCCACGGTGTGGCTCTGGCCCCGGTTGTCGAAGAGCGGGGTCCGTCCCGTGTTGGGCAGGCTGGGCGCGATTGTCGTCACCCAGCTGTCGATCGTGTGCGCGCTCGCCCTGGCCGTGAACACGAACTTCGAGTTCTACGGCAACTGGGACGAGCTGCTGGGCAACAACGACAAGGCGCCGGTGTCCGTGAGCCAGGGCGGGGGCGAGTACGCCGCGGTCGGCAACATGAAGGGCGGGCTGATCCAGCCGGCCGGTCCCCAGGGGCTCGACCGGGTGACCGGTCTGCCCAAGGGCCCCGCCAACAAGGTGGGCAAGGTCGAGTCCGTACGGATCATCGGGCGGCGCACCCGGGCCATCAACCCGGGCTTCGTCTATCTGCCGCCGCAGTACTTCCAGCAGCAGTTCCGCCGTCAGCGCTTCCCGGTCATGGTCGTCATCAGCGGCTACCCCGGCGGCATCATGAACCTCGCGCAGCACCTGCAAGTGCCGCAGAACGCCGGGCGGCTGATCGCGCAGGGGAAGATGCAGCCGACCGTGATCGTGATGGTGCGGCCGACGATCGCACCGCCGCGGGACACCGAGTGCGTGGACGTGCCGGGCGGGCCGCAGGCCGAGACGTTCTTCACCAAGGACCTGCCGGACGCCATGAAGTCGGCCTACCGGGTGGGCCATGACCCCAGCGCCTGGGGCGCGTTCGGGTACTCGTCCGGTGGTACGTGCTCGCTCCAGCTGGCGATGCGCAACCCCACGGCGTACACCTCGGCGGTCTCGCTCTCCGGTGACTACGCGATCAAGGACGACCTGACCACCGGCAGCCTCTTCGGCGCCGGTCCGGAGGGTGCCCAGCGGGAGCGCGAGCACGACCTGCTGTGGCGGATGAAGCACCTGCCCGCGCCGCAGATCTCCGCGCTGGTGGCCAGCAGCCGCAAGGGCGAGGCGGATTACGGCGCCACGATGCAGTTCATCCACGCGGCGAAGTCGCCGATGCGGGTCGACTCGATCATCCTGCCGCAGGGCAGCCACCAGTTCGCGACCTGGCGTCGTGAGGTCGTACCGGCCCTGGAGTGGCAGAGCCAGCAGCTGACGTTCCCGCAGGACACCGAGGCCGTTCCGCCGGCGCGCAAGGCACCGGCCAAGCCCGGGCAGGGCGGTGCGCAGGGCACGGTGTCCGGTCCGAGCAAGGCGCCGGCGACGTCCGACCGGCAGCGGGTGGAGGCGGAGCGCCCCCGGGGCTGAGCCGCCCGTGAATCCCTGGCCGTGAACCCTGGTCTTGAACCTTTGGCCATGAACCCCTGGCCGTGAGCCCGGTCCATCCTCCCCATGGGCCGGGCTCACGTATGTCCGGCTGCCGGTGTCCCAGGGCGGGCCGGATCCGGCCGGGCCGGGTCCGAGGGCCGGGATCGACGGCCGGGGCCGAGAGCGGGCCGGTGCCGGTGCCGGCGCCGTCCTCACGGTCGGTAGACCATCCCCGGTTCCGGCTTCGCGGGGGAGAGCAACTGGGAGACCGTGACGATCGTGTAGCCGCGCTTCTTCAGCTCCTTGAGGATGCCGGGGACGGCCGGCACGGTGCCCTTGTAGATGTCGTGCAGCAGGATGATGCCGTCGCGCTCGGTCTGTTCGAGCACCCGCTTGGTGATCAGGGCCGAGTCATTGGTCTGGTAGTCCTTGGCGGTCACGCTCCACAGGACCTGCGCCAGGCCGAGCTCCTTGCTGATCTCGGAGACCTCTCCGTCGGTCCGGCCCTGCGGCGGGCGCATCAGCGTCGGCGTCTTGCCGGTGATCCTGCGGATCGCGTCCTGGACGCGGGACAGCTCCCGCCTGACCTCGGCGGGCTCGATGTCGGTCAGGATCTGGTGCGACCAGGTGTGGTTGGCCAGTTCATGGCCCTCGGCGTCGATCCGCTTCACCTCGGCGGGGCGCTTCACCACGTGGTTCTTGCCGAGCATGAAGAAGGTCGCGTGCACCTTCTCCTTCTTGAGGATGTCCAGCAGGCGGTCGGTGTTCTCGCTGGGGCCCGCGTCGAAGGTGAGCGCGACGCACTTGGCCTTGCGGCAGTCGACGTCGGAGGAGTCGGCGTGCGCGCCGTTCGCCTTCCCGGTCCTTCCGTTCGCGGTGCCCCCCTGGGCGGCGTCGGCACCGTTCTTGGTGTCCGTGGCCGCCGTCGCGTCGGCACGGGCGTCGGCCGGGGCGGTGACGTCGTAGGTGGCGCAGCCGCTGAGGGCGAGGACCAGGGAGGTGGCCGTCAGCAGCCCGGCTATGGACGTGCTGCGGGCCGCGGACTTCTGCTTCGGCATGCGGGTCCCTTTCGGGGTGCGGGGCGGTGGCTACGGACACGGGACTATACACTGAGTGTATTCACGGCGTGTATAGACGAGGTGTCTACGTGGGGAAGGGCCAGTCCCGAAGGGCGTGGACGGCTCTTTCGGGGGTGTGGACGGCGGTCCCGGGGGGCCTCGGCGGCGGACCCGATTGGACGCCGTGGACGCGACACCCGCGCGCCCGTCGGGGTGGACTCGTACCGTGACCGGACCGCCCGTGACCGCACCGCCGCCGGACGACTGCCTGGCCCGCAACGAATGGATCTGCGGCGACTACCTGACGACCCGCCGGCAGATCCTGCTCGACGCGGTCGCCCAGCACATCCAGCTCACGGTGGTCTCGGTGGCGCTGGGGCTGGTGATCGCGGTCCCGCTGGCGCTGCTGGCCCGCCGCCGGCGCTGGGCGGTCGGGCCGGTGCTCGGGATCACCACGGTCGTCTACACCATCCCGTCGCTGGCGATGTTCTCGCTGCTGCTACCGGTCTACGGGCTGTCCGCCACCCTGGTCGTGGTGGGCCTCGCGCTCTACTCGCTCACCCTGCTGGTGCGGAACATCCTGGCGGGACTGAACGGTGTGCCCGCCGAGGCCAAGGAGGCCGCCCGCGGTATGGGGTACGGGCCGACGCGCCAACTGCTCACCGTCGAACTGCCGCTGGCGGTGCCCGCCGCGATGGCCGGGCTGCGGATCGCCACGGTCTCCGCGGTCGCGCTCACCACCGTCGGGGCGATCGTCGGGTACGGCGGCCTGGGCAACCTCATCTACTCCGGCATGAACTCGCTCTTCAAGGCGCAGGTGCTCACCGCGTCGGTGTTGTGCGTGCTCATCGCGGTCGTCTTCGACCTGCTGCTGCTCGGCGCGGAGCGGCTGCTCACGCCCTGGCGGCGGGTGAGCCGGACGGTGCGCAGGCGGCGCCGGGCCACCGCGGGGCCGAAGCGCCCGGCGGTCGCCGCCGGGCGGCGGACATGAACACCCTCCCGGCCGTCTGGACCTGGCTGACCACCGGCGCCAACTGGTCCGGCGAGAACGGCGTCTGGCACCGCCTGGAACAGCACCTCGTCCTCACCGTCGTCTGTCTGGTCATCAGCGCCCTGATCGCGCTGCCGATCGCGCTGACCCTCGGTCATCTGGGGCGCGGCGGGGCGTTGGCGGTCAACCTCGCCAACGTCGGACGTGCGGTGCCGACCTTCGCCGTCCTGGTCCTGCTGCTGCTCACGCCCCTCGGACGGTACGAGCAGTGGCCGACGATCATCGCGCTGGTGCTGTTCGCCGTCCCGCCGCTGCTGACCAACGCCTACGTCGGGATGCGCGAGGTGGACCAGAACGTGGTGCGGGCCGCGCGGGGCATGGGGATGACCGGCGTGCAGCTGGTGTGGCGGGTCGAAGTGCCGCTCGCCCTCCCGCTCGTGCTGACCGGCGTCCGGATCGCCGCCGTGCAGCTCGTGGCCACCGCGACGCTCGCCGCACTGGTGGGCGGCGGCGGGCTCGGCCGGATCATCACCGCGGGCTTCAACCTGGCCAGCACGCCGCAGGTGGTGGCCGGGGCGGTGCTGGTCGCGGTGTTCGCCCTGCTGATGGAGGCCGCCTTCGAACTCGTGGAGCGGCGTGCGCCGCGGTGGGCACGGGGGCGGGCCCGGTGACGGCCCGGGCCACGGCCCGCGCGGCCGTCGGGGCCCTCGCGGCGCTGGCGCTCGCCGGCTGCTCCACCGGCCCCTCCCTGGAGACCCGTTCTGCGATCACCGCCTCGCCCGGGGACAGCCACGAGCTCGCCATCGGCTCGGCCGGCTTCACCGAGAGCGAGTTGCTCGCCCAGATGTACGCGGCGCTGCTCGCCCACGCCGGCTACCGGACCCGTGTCCTGACCGTCGGCAACCGCGAGCTGTACGAACCCGCGCTGGAGGCGGGGCAGATCGATGTCGTCCCCGAATACGCGGCCACCTTCGCGGACTGGCTCAACGCCAAGAACAAGGGCTCCAGGGCGGCCCCGGTCGCCTCCCCCGACCTCGACCCGACCATGGCCGTCCTGCGCCGGCTGGCCACGGCCCGGGGGCTGACGGTGCTCACCGCCGGCCGGGCCGTCGACCAGAACGCCTTCGCGGTCAGCGCCGCCTACGCCCGTGAGCACCGGCTCAGGACCCTCAGCGACCTGGGCCGGGCGAAACTCCCGGTGCGGCTCGCGGCGGGCGACGAGTGCGTCCAACGACCGTTCTGTGCCCCGGGGTTGAAGAAGAGGTACGGGATCACCATCACCGCTATCGACCCCAAGGGCGTCGGCACCACCCCCGCCAAACAGGCCGTGCAGAACGGGCAGGACCAGATGGTGCTGACCACGAGCACCGATGCCACCCTCGACCGCTTCGGACTGGTGCTGCTGGCCGACGACAAGAAGCTTCAGAACGCCGACTACGTCGTCCCCGTCGTCAACCGCGCCCGTGCGGGCGGTGCGCGGCCGGCCGCCGCCCTCAACCGCCTCAACACGGTCCTGACCACCGCGGACCTGGCCCACCTCAACGAGCAGGTGGACAGCTGGCGGCGGCTCCCGGCGGATGTGGCGCGCACCTACCTGGTGTCCAAGGGACTGTTGCCGAAGGGGTGAGCCGGACGGGTGGCTGTTTCACGTGAAACAGCCACCCGTCCGCGCGGCCGGCTGTCGCGCGCCTGTGCCCTCCCTCGGTCTGTGCCCTCCCTCGGCGGGTGTCCTCACTCGGTGGGTACCGAATCCACCATCGCCCGCTCCCGCGGCACCCCCCGCTCGTCCGCGCCGATCGTGCGGCGCAGCGCCTCGTGGAGCGTGGTCGGGGTGAGGACGCCCAGGAAGCGTTGGCCGTCCAGGACCGCGATCCAACCGGCGTCGTGCTTGAGCATCTCGCTGAAGGCGGCCTTGAGGGTGCCGGTGACCGGTACCCAGGCCTCCATCCGGCGGGCGTGCCGGGCGACCGTCCCGCCGACCCCGGTGAGCTCCTGCGTGCCCACCCAGCCGTGCAGTTCGCCGTCCTCGTCGAGCACCACCGCCCAGCGGGCGCCCTCGGCCCGCAGCCGCACCACCGCCTCCGCGGCGGGCTCGCCCAGCCGGGCGAACGGCGGGCGTTCGAGGTCGTCGCGGTCGATGCTGGTGACCGAGAGCTGCTTCAACGCCCGGTCGGTGCCCACGAATTCGGCGACGTAGGGAGTGGCCGGGGCGCCGAGGACGGTCGCCGGGGTGTCGTACTGCTCGATCCTTCCCGCCCCGTACACCGCGATCCGGTCGCCGAGCCGGATGGCCTCCTCGATGTCATGGGTGACCAGCAGCACCGTCTTGTGCATGGTGGCCTGCAACCGGAGGAACTCCTTCTGTAGCCGGTCGCGGACGACCGGGTCGACGGCCCCGAACGGTTCGTCCATCAGCAGCACCGGCGGGTCGGCGGCGAGCGCCCGGGCCACCCCGACCCGCTGCCGCTGGCCGCCGGAGAGCTGCTCGGGGTAGCGCGCGCCGTAGACGGCCGGGTCCAGGCCGACCAGGTCGAGGAGTTCGGCGGCCCGCTCGCGGGCCTTCGCCTTCTTCCAGCCGGTGAGCACGGGGACGGTGGCGGTGTTGTCGAGGACGGTGCGGTGCGGGAAGAGGCCGGTCTGCTGGATGACGTAGCCGATCCGGCGGCGCAGCCGGACCGGGTCGACGCCGGCGATGTCCGCACCGTCGACGAGGATCCGGCCCTGTGTGGGGTCGATGAGGCGGTTGACCATCATCATGGTCGTCGTCTTGCCACAGCCGGACGGCCCGACGAGGGTCACCAGTTCCCCCTCGCCGACCTCGAAGGAGAGGTCGTCGACGGCGGTGGTGCCGTCGGGGTAGCGCTTGGTGACGGACTCGAACCGGATCATTGGGCCATTGAATCCCGCGGCCCGTGACCGGTCCCGTCATGCGGGCAATTGGGTGCGGCGGCGGTTGTGGGCCGGCCGCGGGGAGCCTCGCCGGCCCTCATGCGGGGCCGGTCGCGCCCGACAGCGGTCCCCGGTCCGACCCGTCGGACATCCGGTATCCCGCGCCCGGCACGGTCTCGATCACCGGTGGGTCCCCGAGCTTGGCGCGCAGCTTGCTGAGCGTGACGCGCACCGCGTTGGTGCGGTAGCTGGTGTGCTCCTCCCAGACCTCCTCGATCAGGTCGTCGCCGCTGACCACCGCGCCCTGGGCGCGCAGCAGCACCTCCAGTACCCCGAACTCCTTGTGCGACAGGGCCAGTGGCCGGCCGTCGCGGTCCGCCCGCCGGCGCGCGGTGTCGACGGTGACGCCGGCCCGCTCGATGACCGGCGGCAGGGCGGGACGGGCCCGCCGGCCCAGCGCCAGGACCCGGGCGAGCAGTTCCTCGTACGCGAACGGCTTGGTGAGGTAGTCGTCGGCGCCCGGCCCCGGACCCGCCACCCGGTCGTGGACCGTGCCGGAGGCGGTGAGCATCAGCACCCGGGTCGGCAGGCCCTGTTCGACCACGTGCCGGCAGAACTCGTCACCGTCCAGCCCGGGCAGATCGCGGTCCAGGACGAGGACGTCGTACGCGCCGAGCCGCAGCCTGGCCAGCGCCTCGCGGCCGTCGTGGGCGAGGTCCGCCGCGATCGCATCGCGGCGCAGACCCGCGCCGATCCTCTCCGCGAGGGGCTCCTCGTCCTCCACCACCAGAACGCGCATGGGGTCATGTGTACCCGAGCGGCATCTTCCTTCGAGGCAAACGTCCTTCGCCGCGACGCCCGGACCAGGGAATTCACCACGCTGGAGCCGGAAGCGCCAGCCGGGTCGGGCAAACCGGAGGCAGTGGGCGCAGCGCACCCCTCCGGGCGGCCCCGCCCCGGGGGGCCGTACGAGTTGCTTCCGCGGCTCCGCCTCTCCTCCTGCCGCATCCGGCCCGGCAGGCGTGCTTACGATCCACCAGGCCACCGGTCGGAGGTGGAAGGGAGCGCCACGATGAGAGCCGTAGCAGTCACCGCATTCGGCGGACAACCGCAGCTCATGGAGCTGCCGCAGCCCGAGCCAGGGCCGGGTGAGGTGCTGGTGCGGCTGGCCGCCGCCGGGCTCAACCCGGTCGACTGGAAGCTCGCCGACGGCGCGTTCGGTGACGCCGTCAAGGCCTCCTTCCCCCTCGTCATGGGGACGGACGGGGCGGGCGAGGTGCTCGCGGTCGGCTCCGGCGTACGGCGGTTCACCGTCGGCGACTCGGTGTTCGGCCAGTTCCAGCGCCCCGAGCAGGGCGGCGGCTCGTACTGCGAACTCGCCGTGACCGACGAGGCCCGGATCGCGCACGCCGCCCGCAGCGTCACCTACGCGACCTCCGCCGCGGTGCCGACCGCCGGTATGACCGCCTACAACCTGGTCGAGGAGACCCGGATCGGGGAGGGCAAGCGGGTGCTGATCGTCGGCGCGACCGGCGGCGTCGGCACCTTCGCCACCCAGCTGGCGGCCGGCCGCGGTGCCGAGGTGGTCGCCACCGCACGCCCGGCCATGGCGGAGCTGATGCGCAATCTGGGCGCGTCCGAGACCGTTGACCACACCGCGGGCCCGCTCGCCGACCAGGTCCTGGCGCTCCATCCGGACGGGGTGGACGTACTGATCGACATGATCAGCGGCCCCGCCGAGTTCGCCGAGCTGACCCGCACCGTGAGCGACGGCGGCACCGCGGTCTCCCTCATCGGCTCGGCCGACGCCGACGACCTCACCGAACGCAACCTGCGCGGCTTCAACTTCGTCAACCGGCCCTCCCCCCAGCTCCTGGAGATCCTGGCCGGCCATCTCGACGCGGGCCGGCTGACCGTCCTGGTGGGCCGCGAGGTCCCCCTGGAGGAGGCCCCGGACGCCCTGGCGGCCAGCCGCACCGGCCGGGCCCAGGGCAAGACCGTCCTGGCGCTCTGACGTAGCGTCATATTGCCTGTGTGGCCTCACGCCTGACGGTGCGCCGGAGCAACGGATCAGCTCCGGATGCAGTAGGCGGACGTGCGGGGTGCGGGCGGGCGGGGTGCGATCGAGGAGTACCGGTCCCCCTCCGATGGGAGAGCACCATGCACGTCCGCACCCTCGCCGCAGCCGTGGCCCTGGCCGGCGCAGCCGTCCTGGGCGGCGCCACCCTCGCCTCCGCCGACAACGGGAGCCGCACCTTGCTCGACGCGGTGGGGGGACCGACGACCGGTTCCGCCCCGTCGTGCCTAGCCGACCTCTCCGTCGTCGTCGACCCGGGCGTCCTGCGCTGCTCCCAGTGACGCCGGGCCGCCGCCCCGGCCGTTCGGACGCCACCTGGGGCGGCGTTCCCCCTTTCCCTGTTCCCCCTTCCCCTGTTCCTGCTTCCCCGCCCTGTGCCGCACGGCCCGGACGGCCGGTGGACCCGCCGCGGCGAGCAGCGCCGTCACCGTGCCGGCGGCCACCACCAGCCAGACGCCCGTCCGCAGCGGCTCCGTGAGCGCATCGGCGTATGCGTCCGCGGCCGGGCGGGGGACCATGGGCGGCAGCGCGTCCAGGGTGCGGCCGCGGACGAGGGCGAGTGCCACCGCGAGCAGGGCGGCGGCCGCCGCACAGCCCGCCCCGGTACAGATCAGGGCCCGCCGACGGCGCCGGGTCAGCATCAGGCCGGCCCCCAGGCACAGCGCGGTGGCCGGGGGCAGGAGCAGCGCGCCGTGGCGTGCCGCGTCGTAGACGGCGCGGATCCGCGGCACGTCGGGGGCCTTCAGCAGGACCACCTCCACACCGGACCGCGGCACCCGGCGGACGAGGTCCACGCCGATGCCCATACCGCTCTGCGACAGCTGGCGCCGGACCCGTTCCAGGACCGGTGTGAGGTCGAGGGTGACCGGGGCGTCACCGGTGGCGGTCAGGGTGCCGTCCAGGGTCCGGTGGGCGGTCCGGTGCACACCGTTCCACATGTCGGGGAAACCGCGGTCGGTGACGACCTGCCGCGCCTGCTTGGCCACGAACGCGCGGACACCGCGGGTGAAGCGCTTGCGCACGGCCGGGCGTTCGGCCTGTGGCACGGCCTTGACCAGGCGCTTCAGCAGACCGTCGAGCCGGATGTGCGCCATCACCCCGTCGGTCACGTCGTCGATGACGGCTTCCTGGACGGCGGCGTTGTCGGCCAGCGGCGCGACCGTCGCGACATAGCGGTCGGTCTCGGTCAGCTCGGTCCGCGCCCAGCTGGCTGCCAGCCCCAGTGGGAGCAGCAGCGCACCCACCAGGAGCAGCACCCCGCCGGCCAGGCCCCTCGCCGACATCACCTCAGCCCCCTCGTGCCGCCCGGAGCCGCCGCACCGCCCGCACCGCCCCGGGCCCCAGCAGCGCCGCGGCCGCGGCGGCCGCCGCCCACCCCGTCCAGCCGCCGCCGGCCGCGCCCGCCGTACCGGTCTCCGGGAGGTCGTCGACATCGCCCGAGCAGGCCGCCGGGGCGTAGGACCGGTCCACGTAGACGCAGACCGTGGCGGCGGCGCGCAGGGTGCCGGGTGCGGCGGTGGCCGGGGTGTGGCGGGCGCCGAGCACGGCGGTGGCGGTGAAGACCCGGATGTCGTGGGCGGGCAGGTCGGCGTGCCAGGTGACCTTCTGCTGCCCCGTCCCGCGGCCCTGGACGAGGCCGCCGGGCGCGGTCGACGAGGTGGTGGTGGCCGGCATCCGCTGTTCGATGCGGGCCCCGCGGACGGCGTCGGACCCCAGGTTGTGCACCGTGACGCGGTAGTCGAGCCGTCTGCCCTCCTCGGCGTCGTCGGTGCCGCCGGTGACCGCGACCGTCACCGAGACGGCGGGCGGTTCCTTGCGGGTGGACGCGGCGGCGGGCGGTCCGGTGAGCGTGGCGGCGCACAGCAGCGCGCAGACAGCGGCGGTTCTCATACCGTCATCCGAGCATCATGGGCCCCGCCAAGGTCGGCAGTCGGCGCCGCTCCCGGGCCGGGTTCACCCGAGTGAGGGGAGGGAGCGGGCTCTCAGTGCTCGTGCGGCCCCGGCCGGTGCACCGGTCCGTGCGCGTCCGCGCAGTGCTCTCCGGCGGGCTCCGCCGCGCCGGCCTCGGGCCGTGGCCCCAGCGTCAGCACCTCGTCCGCGGCGCCCTGTTCGCCCACGTGGTCGACCTGGAGGGTGGCGTGGGTGATCCCGTACTCCTGGCTCAGCAGCTCCTGGAGGCCGCGGCGGACCTTGTGGCAGTCGCCGCCCGGGGCCACCAGGATGTGCGCGGAGAGCGCCGGTTGCCCGGAGGTGATCTGCCAGATGTGCAGGTCGTGCACCTCGACGACCTCGTCCTCGGAGACCAGGTGGTCGCCCAGCGCGTCCGGGTCGACGCCGGCCGGTGCGGCCTCCATGAAGATCCGCCCGGACTCCCGCACCAGCCCGGTGCCGGCCCGCAGCATCAGGGCGACGACCACCAGTGTGGCGATCGCGTCGGCCTGCGCGAAGCCGGTCGTCAGCACGACCAGCCCGGAGATGGCGGTGGCGACGAACCCGAACAGGTCGGTGAGGATGTGCTGGTAGGCCCCCTCGACGTTCAGGCTGGAGCGGTTGGCCTTGGACAGCAGCCAGGTGCAGATCAGGTTCACCACGATGCCGGACAGCGCGGTGATCAGCACCAGCCCGCCGGTCACCGCCGGCGGTGAGATCAGTCGCTGCACCGCCTCGTACGCCAGCCAGACCGACAGCAGCAGCAGGGTGATGCCGTTGGCCTGCGCGGAGAGGATCTCGGCGCGCTTGAGCCCGTAGGTGTAGCCGCCGCGGGCCGGCCGCGCGGCCAGCCGCATGGCGACCAGCGCCAGCACGATGGAGACCGCGTCGGTGAGCATATGGGCGGCGTCCGAGATCAGTGCCAGCGACCGTGCCACCACGCCGATGCCGACCTCGACGATCATGTACGTGGTGAGCAGGGCGAGCGCGGCGCGCAACCAGCGCCGGTCGGCGTCCGGTGCGACCCCGTGCGCATGGCTGTGGCCGTGTCCGTGGCTGTGGGCGTGCTCGGTCATGGGCGCGCTCCTTCCTGGCTCCTCGCAGCGAAGCAAACCGCACTTCGGCAAAAGATCCAAAGGCTGCATCGGTGACCGTTGTCATTACCGTCGAACGGCCTATCGTGCCTGGTCAGAGCGGTGCGGCAGAGAGAGCGAGGAGAGCGGAAGCGGACCGGGACCATCCGGTCGGCGGCGGGCCCCGGGGCGTCAGCCGGCGCGGCGGAAGGTCGGGATGTAGATGGTGCCCGCGGTGATCCTGGTGGTCGCTGCCGACGGCGTCAGCCGTGCGACGGCATCGGGCCGATCCGCTGCCAGGGGTGTCGCGGAGAGGGCGTGCAGGGCCATGAATGCCACGGTGCCCGCGGTGACGGCTGCCGCTGCTGCCTTGGCACCCCTCGGGTACATGCTCAACTTCTTCCCCAAAAAGCGCAGGTGAAAGGGACGGGAGGAGGAGTAGTTGACCATGAGGGAAGCGCGTAAGGCAAAGCGAGCGCAGCATTAACTACCGCAAAGTGCGGATATGTTGCAATTCGCCTCAGGGGTGCTGGTGGTGCGGCTCTCCGGCCGTATCCGTGGCGGAGAGGGAGGCGAGCCTCAGGGCGATCCGGGAAGCCTCTGCGGTGTCCATCGTTTGGAATATGCCAAAGGCATATTCCCACAATTCTCGGGCCGCGTCACACCGCCCCTCCCGCTGGCGTACGTCGGCCAGCGTGTCCATCGCCCGGGCCTTCTGGTCCAGCGCCTGGATTCGGTCCGCGAGGGCGAGGGACATCTCGATGTGCCCGGCGGCCGGGCCGAGGTCCCCCAGGGCCGCCTCCGCCGCGCCGAGTCGGTGCAGGGCCTGCGCCTCTTCGTGTGCGGCACCGATGCCGCGGGCCAGCTCCAGGGCCTTGCCGTGGTGCCCGGCGGCCTCCGCGTAGTGGCCGAGGCGGTGGTGCGCGGCGCCGATCTCGATCAGTGCGTTGGCCTCGTTCCGGCGGTCGCCGAGCCGGCGGAAAGCGAAGAGGCATTCCTGGTACATATCCAGTCCGGACCTGATGTCGTGCGGGTCCGGTGATGCGGTGAAAATTCCGGCCAGATTTGCCTGTGCGGTGACCTGGTCGGCGAGGCTGCCGAGTGACGTGGCGAGCGTGAGGGCCTCTTCGTACGAGCGCTTGGCAGTTTCGACATGCCCCATGCGCATATGCAAATTACCTACGTTGTTTATGCATTTCGCGGCGTTCCTTTCATCGCCGGCGAGGCGGAAGTTCTGCATGGCGCCGGTGAAATACTCCAGGGCCTCCTGGTGCTCGCCGAGCAGGCTCAACGAAATGGCGATGTTGTTCTCGCAGCGGGCCCGGGCCCAGGCGTCGCCCGAGCGGCGCTGGATCCGCAGCGTCTCCCGGTGCAGGGCGAGCGCCTCGTGGTTCCGTCCGAGGTGCCACTGGAGGATCCCCAGGGTGCGCAGCGCCTCGACCTGGGCGTCCGGGGCGTCCACTGCCCGCGCCAGGTCGAGCGCCCGGCGGGTGGCCTCCTCGGCCTGGGGGTAGCGCGAGGTGTTGGCGTGCGTCGCGCCCAGGTCGAGCAGGGCCAGGCACCGCGCGTGCCGGTCGCCCGCCCGCTCCCAGTACGCGACGGCGTGGCGCTGCATCCGGTCGGTGTCCGTCCAGTGGCACTCGGCGTCCAGGAAGCCTGCCAGGGCGTGGCTCAGCAGCGCGGCCCGGTCGGACGGCCCGTGGGTGCGGGCATGGCGCTCCGCGGTGAGCAGGTTCGAGCGCTCCGCCGTGAACCACTCCTTGGCGTCGTCCGCGTGCCGCAAGGAGGGCAGCGGCGTGCCGGCGCCGGGATGCCGCCGCGGCAACCGGAGGCGGCGGGGGTAGAGCAGGGCGTCGGCGGCGTCCGCGGCGTCGAGGTAGAAGTCCACCAGCCGGCCCAGGGCGCGGTCGCGCTCCTCCTCGCTGTCCTCCGAGAACGCCAGCGCCCGCGCGAACTCCCCCAGGAGGTCGTGGAAGCGATAACGGTGCGGACTGGGTTCCTGGAGCAGATGGCAGTGCAGCAGCGTTTCCAGCAGCCGCTCGGTCTCCGCCACCGGACGGTTCACCAGCGCGGCCGCCGCATACGGTCCGAACTCGGCGCCCAGGTGGAGCGCGAGGTACCGGAAGACGCTCTGCTGGGTGGCGGTCAGCGTCTGGTACGACATCTCGAATGCGCGCGCCACCTCCTTGTATCCGTCGTGCAATTCGCCCAGCCGGCCCGGCCCGCGGGAAAGCCGTTCGCGGAGCGTGGCGAGGGTCCAGGCCGGCCGGGCATTGAATCGATTGGCGGCGATTTCCAGGGCCAACGGCAAATAGCCGCACAGCTGGACGATGTGGTCGACCGCGGTGGCGTCACGGGTGCGCTCCTCGCCGGCGAACTTCCGGAACAGCGTGGTCGCGTCATCCGGGGGCAGCACGTCCAGCGCCACCCAGTGGGCGCCGGGCAGGCCGGCCAGGTGGCGGCGGCTGGTGATGATGACGAGCGACGGCGAGCCGCTGTCGGGCAGCAGCGGCCGCACCTGGTCGGTGCCGGCGGCATCGTCCAGGATCACCACCGCCCGCTTCTGCGCGAGCAGGGTGCGCCACAGCGCGGTGCGCTCCTCGACCTCGCCGGGGACGTCGCCGGGCGCCACCCCCAGCTGGCGGAGCAGCGTCGACAGCGCGGCCCCGGCGTCCAACGGGTCCTGGACGCCGGCGTGCGCGCGCAGATCCAGGTAGAGCTGCCCGTCGGGGAAGCGCTCGCCGAGGCGGTCCGCGGCGCCGACCGCCATCGCCGTCTTGCCCACCCCGGCCATCCCGGAGATCGCCTCCAGGGCGATCACCGCGGGGGCCGGGCCGCCGCCCGGGCCGTCGCCGCCGACCGCGGCGCACAGCCTGCGCATCTCCGCCCGGCGGCCGACCAGCGCGGTGTGCCGGGGCAGGTTGCGCGGTGCGGCGGGCACCGGGGCCGCGTCGTGACGGTGGCCCGAGGGGCGCGCGGCCGGCTCCGGTACCGGCGCGGGGCGCGGGTTCGCCGGGTACGGCACCAGCTCCGCCAGCGACGCCCGGCGCAGGATCTGCTGGTGGACCCGGGTCAGCTGGTCGCTCGGGTCGGCGCCGAGCTCCTCGCGCAGCCGACGGCGCGCCTCCTGGTAGACCCGCAGCGCGTCGGCGTGCCGGCCGCATCCGTAGTAGGCCAGCATCAGGTACTCCAACAGCAGCTCGTCGTGCGGGTGTTGGGCGATCAGCGACGACAGCGGGCCGACCGCGCCGTGGAACCGCCGCAGCCGGAGCTCCGCCGCGATCCGCGAGGTGGCGGCGCCCAGCCGCTCCTCGGCCAGCCGGGCCCGGATCCGCTCCGGCCACAGGCCGGGCAGCCCCGCCAGCGCCTCCTCGTCCCACAGCGCCTCGGCTTGGTGGAGCAGGGCGACCGCGGCGTCGTCGTTCCCCTCGTCGGTCGCGGTCCGCGCCTGGGTGGTCAGCTTCTTGAAGCGGTGCCAGTCGACCCGGTCCGGTGCGATGGCCAGGGTGTAGGTGTGCGCATGCTGGGTGATCACCGGTGCGCCGTCCGCGGCGGCCGTGCGCAGGGCCTTGCGCACCCGTGAGACGTAGGTGTGCACGGACTGCCGCGCCTTGCCCGGCGGGCCGTCGTCCCACAGCCGGTCGATGAGGGTCTGGAGGGCCACGGGACGGCCCGCCGACAGCGCGAGCGAGGCCAGCACGCAGCGTTCCTTGTCGGAGCCGAGCGCGGCTCTGCGGTCCTGGGTACCGAGACAAATGGGGCCGAGTACGTAGATCTCCATCAGCGCCTCCCCCTGAACGGCGCACCATCTGTATGTAGTGAGCATGGCACTCGCTCATGACGGAGACCAGAAGGCCTTTTTGGCGGCGCGGGGCTCGTATCGGCCGCGGTCCCTCGGGCGGCGCGCCACGGGAATACCCGCCCGGCCCCGCCCCGTTGTGGCCCCGCAGGGGGCCCGCCCACCCCCTACGGGATCCGTTCCCCCTCCCCCTAGGGCCTCGCTCCTGCCGGCGTCGGGTGGTCGACCGAGCCCCAGCGGCATCGCCCACCTGCTCGCCCACCTGCGCCCTCGCCCTCGGCCAGTGTGATCCCACGACGGTGAGGTCGCCGTCAGGACGGCTGGAAGGCGAGTGAACGCATCACCAAGTAGGTGTGGACTCATGGCTAACGACTCCGCCGAGGGCGCCCGGCAGAGTGGAGGACGCAGGTGATCAACGGCGCCAGGGGGAACGTCCGGCCCGTGAAGGCTCCCTGTGTACGGACCGACGACCGTTTCGGATGGAGAGAGAGTGCCCATGAGCAAGTTCGCGCGGAGAGCGGCGGTAGCGGGAGCGGGGCTCGCGCTGGCGGCAGTACTGTCGCCGGTGGCCCATGCGGATGGCCATGCGGCTGCCACCTCGGCCTCCAGCCTGTCCCTCACCCCGATGACGGCGCTGGAGACGGCTCCCATCTACACCAAGCCCACCGACTCTTCCCGCAGGGTGGGCTATGTGCGGGCGGGCGAAGAGGTTCAGGTCTTCTGCACGGTGAAGGGGCCCTCGGGGAACCTCTGGTACTCGATCCAGGACCTCGGCGGAAACCTCTTCGTCTGGTCGGGACACTTCATGTCCCTGGCCCACCCGCCCAAGCCCTGCTGATCCACCGATCAACAGCCTCCTCATCGGCCCCGCCGCTTCCCGGATGGACGGCAGCGGGGCCGCTCGGCTGCCGGCGGGGCAACCAGCCACCCGGTCCAAGGCTTGGCCGAATAGCGCGGTTGGTGGCGGGGGCGGCACCCGTGGGGGACTCCGGCCGACGTCCGCGGGGAATGCTGACCCGATCCATGACGTACCGGGACGGGGGGCGCGGATGCAGCAGGAAGGGCACGCCATACAGGGCGGCAACGCCATAGGGGGCTCGGCGAGGATAGCGGGCTCCAGCGTGCAGGCGGGGGAGATCCACGGCGGCGTCCACTTCCACGCCCGCAGCACGGCCGGCGCGCTGCCCCGGCTGCCCGTTCCCCGGCAACTCCTGCCGGTCTCCCCGCACTTCACCGACCGCAAGCGCGATCTGGCGGCGCTCGATGGGCTCTTCGCGCGTCGCCCGGACGACGCGGTACCGCTGATCGTGGTGTCCGGGCCGGCCGGGATCGGCAAGACCGCGCTGGTGTCCCGCTGGCTGCGGACCACCGCGGAGCGCTTCCCCGACGGCCAGCTGTACGCGGACCTCCGGGGCCACGCCCCGGACGGCCCCGCCACGCCGTCCGAAATACTCGGCCAATTCCTGCGCGCACTGGGCGTCGGCCCGGTCCCGGCGGAGCTGGGGGAGCAGACCGCGCTCTGGCGCTCGGTCACCGTCGGCCTGAAGGTCTCGGTGATGCTGGACAACGTCTTCTCCGCCGCCCAGGTCCGTCCCCTGCTGCCCGGCGGCCACCACGGTCTGATCGCGGTGACGAGCAGACACCGCCTCACCGGACTACGGGCGGACGGGGCGCTCTACCACCAGCTCGGGCTGCTCGACCCGGCCGCGGCCGAAGAGGTGCTCTCCCGGGGGGTCGGCGCGGACCGGGTGCGCAGCGAGGCGACCGAGACCCGCCAACTGATCGCGCTCTGCGGCGGGCTCCCGTTGGCCCTGTGCCTGGCCTCCGCCCGCCTGGCGTCCCGGCCCCGCCAGCCGGTGCGCTCGTTGGTGGAAGCGCTCACCCGACAGGGCCGGCTGGCCGCACTGGCGATAGAAGGAGAGTCCTCCGTGAACCACGCGCTCGACGAGTCGTACGCGGTGCTGGCCCCCGAAGCGGCACGGCTCTACCGCCGGCTCGCCCTGCTGCCCGCCCGCGGGCTGGACGCCCGCACCGCCGCCGCTGCCTGCGCGGTCCCGCTCGGGGAGGCCGAGCGGCTGCTCGACGTGCTGGTCGAGGCCAACCTCATCGAGGACGTCGGCCCCGACAGCTACCGCTTCCACGACCTGGTCCGCCTGCACGCGGAGGAACAGGGACGGTCCACAGAGCGGCCGGAGGCCCGCGCCGAGGTGCGCAGACGCGCCTGCGACTGGTACCTGGCGACCGCCACCCAGGCGCAACGGCACTTATCCCCGATCCAGTTGACGCTGCGCCGGACCTACGCCTTCCCCCCGGAGGACCTGCCCTTCCCGTTCACCGACGGGGCCGGCGCGCTGACCTGGCTGGAGACGCACCGCCGTGACCTGCTCGCGGCGGTGCGCGGTGCGTACGAGGCCGGTTGGGACGACACGGCCTGGCAGCTCGTCGACGCCCTCTGGCCGCTGTTCCACCGGCTGCGCTACCACGACCTGTGGCTGGAGGCGCACGAGATCGGGCTGGGCGCCGCCCGGCGCAGCGGGGACCGGGCCGCCGAGCGCCAGATGCTCAACTCCGGGGCCATCGGCTTCGGCGTCGCGGGCCGTACCGACGACGCCATCACCTGGTTCACCTGGTCGCTTCAGGCCGCCCAGGAGGCCGGGGACGCCCGGGACGAGGGCCAGGCGCTGCACGGCATCGGCTCGGCGCACCGGCAGGCGGGCCGGTTCCGCGAGGCCGGGGCGTTCCTGGACCGGGCCATCGCCACCTGGGAGGCCGTCGGCTATCCGCGGGGGGCGGCCCTGTCGCGCATCGTGCTGGGCGAGATGGCGCTGGAGAGCGCGGCCACCGAGTGGGACGGACGGCGTGCCGCGGAGTACTTCGAGCGGGCCCACGCCACGCTGCTGGCCGTGGACGATCCCTATGACGCGGCCCGTGCGCTCGCCTTCCACGGGCGGGCCCGTGCCGTCGAGGGCGCCTACGCGGCCGGGGCGGCCGAACTCGGACGGGCGCTGGCGGTGTTCGAGGCGGCCGGGGCCACGCCCTGGCAGGCCCGCACGCTGGAGATGCTCGCGAGGAGCGCCGTGGAGCACGCGGACCTCCCCGTGGCGCGCGACTGCTTCGCCCGCGCCCGGGACCTGTACGCCATGCAGAGCCCGTCGGACGCCCGGCGGATGGAGGACCTGCTGGCCGCCGTCGCGACGGAGCCAGCAGACCCTCAGGACGGGACCTCCGAACAGCCTGATCGGACGTCCCCAAACGGAAATTGACGGTATGTCAGGAGCAGGTTTCGGCCACCGGTGACGGGGCGAGCGTCAGCACCGTGAGCGGCAGCAGCTCCTCCGGCGGGTGCCCGGTCACCACCAGCCCGTACAGGCACGACGCCATCAGGGAGTACTCCCAGGCCGCCCGCGCCCGGCCGGGCCGGGGCAGGGCCGGCCGCAGGAACGCCGACCGCAGCATCCGGCAGTGCCCGAGGCGCTCCGCGACGGCCCAGCCGCCCCCGATGAGCGGCAGCCCGGCGAGCCGGCACCCGGTGTACCGGCACAGCACGTCCCGCACCCAGCCGACCGCGCTCTCGGCCGGCCACGGGCGGCTGCCGTGCAGCACGTCGGCGCAGGCCAGCCAGCGCTCCTCGGTGCAGCGTTCGGCGTCGACCGCGAAGTGCTCGTCGGCGCCGGCGGGCACCGCGCCGTGCCCGCCGGTCCAGTTCCCGCCGAACCAGGCACACGCCGGGACCGAGCCGACGGCGTCCGCGGAGCCCGGGACCGAGCCGACGGCGTCCGCGGAGCCCGGGACCGAGCCGACGGCGTCCGCGGAGCCCGCCACTGACACGGCGACCGCGAGCGGGGCCCCGGCCCCGACCGCCCCGCCCGGCAGCACCCGGACCCGCCGCAGCCCCCGGACGCCCCAGAGCGCCGCCGTGGGCGGCACCCGCGTCATGCCGACACCCCCGTCCCGGTGTCCGCGCCGTACCTGCCGTGCGGTGTCGCCGCCCAGGACGCCAGGGGCGGGGGCGGCGGCAGGGTCGGGGTGGGCGCGGGGTGCGCGGGCTGGCCGAGGCCGAGCAGCCGGTAGAGCAGCCGGCGCATGTTCCGGCTGAACCGGCCGGGCTCGGAGGTGATCCGCGCGGCGATCGTCGCGTACTCCTCCCGCTGGTGCCGGTGGTACTCGGTGGCCGCGTACGCCAGTTGGCTCCTGAGGGGATGGGCCGGCGACAGCGCGGGGGCCGTCCGGGCCAGCGCGGCGGCCGGTGAGGCGGGGTTGATCTCCTGCTCGGGCGAGGCGGCCAACAGGATCGGCGCCTTGGTCAGCGTCCCGTAGAGGGTCACCGAACCGTGGTCCCCGATGATCGCGTCCGCCGCGATCAGCACCGTCCGCCAGTCCGCCTCCGGCGGCACCACCGCGATGCCGCGCTGTGCGCACTGCGCCAGCCAGGCCCGCACCTGCCGGGCGCCGTGCCCCGACCAGACGTTGGGGTGCACCAGCAGCGCCACCCGGCGGTTGCGGCCCACCAACTCCCACAGCCGTGGCAGCAGCGCCTCGATCGCCCCGAACGACGAGCGGGTCCCCCAGGTGGAGACGACGGCGGTGAGCCGCTGCCCCTTGGCCAGCCCCAGCGCACGGCGGTAGGTGCCGCGCCGGGGCAGGCTGGCCACCATCCGGTCGTGCACCGGGTCGCCCACCACCGAGGCGACCGGCAGCGCCTCCGGGCAGGAGTGCGCCAGCCCGTCGAGGTCGTCCCGGTGCGGCAGCACCACCGCGGCGGGCAGCGCCCGCCCCTCCGGGACGATGTCCTGCCGGCCCAGCCCGGCCACCCGGGTGTCGGCCCCCTCGGTGACCCGCTTGAGGAAGTTGGCGCCGTGCGGCAGCAGGATCAGCGGTGCCCGCACCTTCTCCAGCTCGCGCGGCCCGGCCGCCAGCGCCAGGTCGAACTCCATCCGCACCGCGTCCTCCCAGGGCAACACGGCGCTGCCCAGCTGCTCCAACAGCCGCGCCACCCCGTCCCCGAACGGGTGCGGCGGGGCGCTGAACACCACCTGGACCCGGAGGTCCGACTCCAGCAGCGAGCAGACCTCCGCCAGCCGCTTCCCGTACGCGACGGTGTGCGCGACGACCAGGACCCGTTTGCGTCCCGTGAGCGTCAACCACTCCCGTAATTGGTGTTGCTCGCCTTCGCACACTCGCAATGCCGTCATGGCATCCCCCATGTCTGCTCGATGTCGACCTTGCCCGGAGCTGCCGCCCATGACAGCCCGCCACCAGGGAAGTGCCCGGACACCCGGACGAAAGCCTTGCCGCACCCTTGCGGAAACCTTGCGGAGGGTGGGGCGGGGGCGGCCGGGCCCGTCCCGGTCGTGGGCCCGGACCTCCCGGTCAGTAGAGTTCGGCTCCCGTCACCGAGCCCGCTTCGAGGTAAGAGGTAATCGGCAGTGAGCCCCGCACCACCGGCCCCGGCCGCTCCGGAACCCGTTGCCGTCGTCGGCATCGGAGCCGACGGATGGGACGGACTGCCGGCCGCCTCCCAGCGCGTCCTGCGCGACGCCGAGGTGCTGATCGGCGGCGCCCGCCAGCTGGCGCTGCTGCCCGCGGAGTGCGCCGGGGACCGCACGCCGTGGCCCTCCCCGCTGCGCCCCGCCGTCCGCGGGCTGCTCGCCGAGCACGCCGGCCGCCGGGTGTGCGTCCTGGCCAGCGGCGACCCGATGTTCTACGGGATCGGGCGGACGCTGACCGAGGTGCTGGCGGACGGCCGCCCCCCGCTGCGGATCCTCCCGCACCCCTCCGCCGTCTCCTACGCCTGCGCCCGCCTCGGCTGGCCGGTCGAGGAGACCGAGGTGGTCACCCTCGTCGGACGGCCCGCCGAGAACCTCGCCCGTGCCCTGTACGACGGCCACCGCCTGCTGGTCCTCTCCGCCGGAGCCGGCACCCCCGCCGAGGTCGCCGCCCTGCTGCGCGCCCACGGCTTCGGCCCCACCCGGATGCGCGTCCTGGAACAGCTCGGCGGCGACGGCGAGCGGACGGTCGAGGGGACCGCCGCCGACTGGGCCGCACCGCCCGCCGACCCCCTCAACGTCATCGCCCTGGAGTGCGTCCGCGCGCCCGACACCCCGCCGCTGTCCACCGTCCCCGGCCTCCCCGACACCGCCTACGAGCACGACGGCCAGCTCACCAAGCGCCATGTCCGCGCCGCCACGCTCGCCGCGCTGGCCCCGGCCCCCGGCGAACTCCTGTGGGACATCGGCGGCGGCTCCGGCTCCATCGCCGTCGAATGGCTGCGTGCGCACCGCAGCTGCCGTGCCGTCAGCGTCGAGCGCGACCCCGTACGGGCCGAGCGGATCGGCCGCAACGCCCGCCGGCTCGGCGTACCGGCGCTGCATGTGGTCCAGGGCCCCGCGCCCACCGCACTGGCGGGCCTGCCGACGCCGGATGCGGTGTTCATCGGCGGCGGCCTGACCGCCCCCGGCCTGCTGCCCGCCTGCTGGGAGGCGCTGCCGCCGGGCGGTCGCCTCGTCGCCAACACCGTGACGCTGGAGTCCGAGGCGCTGCTCGCCGACTGGTACCGGCGGCACGGCGGCGAACTGGTCCGTCTGGCGGTCGCGCACGCGGTACCGGTCGGCGGCTTCACGGGCTGGCGGCAGGCGATGCCGGTCACCCAGTGGGCCGCGGTGAAGCCGTCAACGGCCGGTTAGCCGCCCGGGCCGACGGCCGGTTGGCCGCCCGGGCCGACCGCCCCCTCCCGACCGCCCTCCCGTCCCGTCCGCCCTGCACCCGGCCGCCCCTCCCGTCCCGTCCGCCCTTCCCAGGAGCCCCTCGACCATGACCGTCCACTTCATCGGCGCGGGCCCCGGCGCCGCCGACCTGATCACCGTCCGCGGCGCCCGCACGCTCGCCTCCTGCGGAGTCTGTCTCTACGCCGGCAGCCTGGTGCCGCGCGAACTGCTCGCCGAGTGCCCGCCCGGCGCCCGGCTCGTCGACACCGCGCAGCTGGACCTCGACACCATCACCGCCGAGATGGTCCGCGCCCACGAGGAAGGCCATGACGTCGCCCGGCTGCACTCCGGCGACCCCTCGGTCTTCAGCGCGGTCGCCGAGCAGATGCGCCGCCTGGACGCGGCCGGGGTGCCGTACGACGTGGTGCCCGGCGTCCCCGCGTTCGCCGCCGCGGCCGCCGCGCTCAACCGCGAACTGACCGTGCCCACGGTCGGTCAGACCGTCATCCTCACCCGCGTCGCCCAGCGCGCCACGCCCATGCCCGAGGGCGAGGACCTCGCCACCCTCGGCCGCAGCCGCGCGCTGCTCGTCCTGCACCTGGCCGCGATGTACGTCGACCGGGTCGTCGCCGAACTCCTGCCGCACTACGGCGCCGACTGCCCGGCCGCCGTCGTCGCCATGGCCTCCCGCCCCGACGAGCTGGTGCTGCGCGGCACCCTGGCCGACATCGCCGACCAGGTGAAGGCCGCGGGCGTGGTCCGGACGGCCGTGATCATGGTCGGCCGCACGTTGGGCGCCGAGCAGTTCCGGGACAGCCACCTGTACTCGGCCGACCGGGAGCGGTCGCACGGGCCCTGCGACGCATAACTGACGGTCACACATCCTGCAACATCTGACTGATCATATTGCCCCATCGGGGTGAATATCCGTTATCCGATCGTCCCGCGCCGGTAAGGAAGGTCCGAAACTCACAGGACTCCGAAATACCGACACTCTGGACATCAGGACAAAGGAGCACGCCACGATGCGCACCAGACTGGCCGCCGGATCGGTCGCCGCCGCAGCCCTGCTGACCCTCTTCGGCAGCGGCGTTGCCGGCGCCTACGCCCCGGCCGACCACGTTCGGCACACCGACCCCGCGCCCACCCGCGACTCGGACCAGCCGGCGTGGATGAACGACAACCCGGTACGGCTCGCCGCCTGTGCACTCGGTACGGCGGTCGGGCGCCTGACCGATGGCGACGACTGCGTGGCGGACCGGATGGGCTACCGGGACAACGACCGTGACGACCGCCGTGACGACCGCCGCAACGACCGCCGTGACAAGGGCCGTTACTCCGACAACGACCGCGCCTCGCGGGAGATGAACCGGGCGCGTCCGCGGGACGACGACGACTACGGCTACGACGACGAGGACAGCTACGCCCGGGACAACGGCCGTTACTCGCGGGACGACGACCGGTACCGCGACGACGACCGCCGCGACTCCCGGGACCGCCGCGACTCCCGCGACTCCCGTGACCGTCGTGACTCGCGTGACTCCCGCGATGCGCGTGACGACCGCTACTCCAGTGACGACGATGACCGGTACCGCGACGACGACCGCCGCGACTCCCGGGACCGCCGCGACTCCCGCGACTCCCGCGACTCCCGTGACCGTCGTGACTCACGTGACTCGCGTGACTCCCGCGACGACCGCGACAGCGACATGCGGGACAGCGACTACCGGTACTGATCCCGGAGCACTCCCCCCGGTCGCCGTCGCGGGACGACGACCAGTACCCCCGAACGACAGCCGGTGAGGAGCCGATGGGCTCCTCACCGGCTGTCGGCGTTCACGGCCGCCCGGCCGACGGCCCCCGCGGCTCGGCCCGCCCCACCACCATCCCCGCCCGGTCGATGCAGATGACGTCGACGGCGACCGGCGCGCCCCGCAGCACGGCCAGCGCCTCGTCCCGGGCCGTCGCCGCCACCAGATCCCCCAGCGGCACCCCGGCCGCCGTACACAACTGGAGCGCGGCCAGCCCGGTGTTGGCCACCGCCACCGCCTCCGCCAGCGCCCGGTCCGCACCGCCCCGCCGCGCCAGCTCCGCGAGGAACCCCTTGTCCACCTGGGACCGCGCCGAGTGCAGGTCCAGATGCCCGGCCGCCAGTTTGGACAGCTTGGCGAACCCGCCGCAGATGGTGAGCCGGTCCACGGGGTGCCGCCGCAGGTACTTCAGCACCGCTCCCGCGAAGTCCCCCATGTCCAGCAGCGCGTCCTCGGGCAGATGGTGCAGCGCGACGGCGACCTTCTCCGACGTCGACCCCGTACACCCGGCCACATGCGTACGCCCCGCCGCACGCGCCACGTCCACCCCGCGCCGAATGGAGTCGATCCACGCCGAGCACGAGTACGGCACCACGATCCCCGTGGTCCCCAGGATCGACAGCCCACCCAGGATCCCCAGCCGCGGATTCCACGTGCTGCGCGCGATCTCCTCCCCGTGGTCGACGGAGATCTCCACCTCCACGTCGGCCCCCCGTCCACGGCCGTACCGCTCGGCGACCCCGGCCAGGTGCTCCCGCATCATCTGCCGCGGCACGGGGTTGATGGCCGGCTCACCCACCTCCAGCGGCAATCCGGGCCGGGTCACCGTCCCCACGCCCGGCCCGGCCCTGAACACCACGCCCGACCCGGGCGCCAGCCCCCGTACCCTGGCCCGGATCAACGCCCCGTGCGTCACGTCCGGATCGTCCCCGGCGTCCTTCACCACCCCGGCCATGGCGGCGCCGCTCTCCTCGTCCCACTCCTCCACCGCCAGCGCGAACGACGGCGTCTGCCCCTTCGGCAACGTGATCGTCACCGGGTCCGGGAACTCCCCCGTCAGCAGCGCCGTGTACGCGGCCGTGCTCGCCGCCGTCGCACACGCCCCGGTCGTCCAGCCGTGCCGCAGCCCGGTGTGCGCGAGCTGCGCACTCCGCCCTCCCGCGGCCTTCGGACCGCCCTGACCGCCCTGCTCACGCTGCCCGCCCTGCTCGCCCGGCCCCGTACCCTGCGGTTGCGCCTCAGCCACAGCGGAACCCACACCCCGTACGAAGGAAGCCACACCCCATGCCGACGCCCGACGCAGCCGACGCAGCCGGCGCTCCGCCCCGCCACGTCCTCGTCCTCGGCGGCACGACGGAGGCCCGCCGCCTCGCCGCCGCGCTGGCCCCGGACCCGTCCCTGCGCGTGACGACCTCGCTCGCCGGCCGGGTCGCCACCCCGCGCCTGCCCGTGGGGGAGGTCCGCATCGGGGGATTCGGCGGCCCCGAGGGCCTCGCCCGCTGGCTGCGCGAGCACGCGGTGGACGCGCTCATCGACGCCACCCATCCTTTCGCCGACACCATCAGTCGCAACGCGGCCCGAGCGGCCGCCACCGCCCATGTTCCCCTGCTCGCCCTCCGCCGACCCGGCTGGGTCCCGGGACCCGACGACACCTGGCACCAGGTCACCTCCCTGGACGAAGCCGCCGCGGCCCTGCCGGCCCTGGGCACCCGGGTGTTCCTCACCACCGGCCGCATGGGCCTGGCCCACTTCGCCCACCTCACCGACCTCTGGTTCCTGGTCCGCTCCGTGGACCCGCCCGAGCCCCCGCATCCGCCCCGTATGGAGGTGCTGCTCGACCGGGGCCCCTTCACCCTCGACGGCGAACGCGCCCTGCTCCGCACCCACCGCATCGACGCCCTCGTCACGAAGGACAGCGGCGCGGCGGCCACGGCCCCCAAACTCACCGCGGCGCGGGAGGCGGGCGTGCCGGTGGTGATCGTCCGCCGCCCGCCCGTCCCGAAGGGCGTACCGGAGGCGGCGGACCCGGCGGAGGCGGTGACATGGCTCCGGCGCCTTTTCAGCGACCGGGCGGGTGCAGCAGGCTGAACCAATTCGCCGCACTGAACCCATTCGCCACACTGAATCGATTCGCTTCCCGAACCCGCTCCTGCAATTCCGCCCGGCGGCGATCTACGACTTCCGCCGTCGCCACCCCGTCTTCCGCATTCGCGTCGTACGGCTCTTTCGTGCCGTACGTCGGTGATGAATCGACTCCCTCGTCCTTCACAGGGCGCCCTTCCGCACCGTCTCCGCGATCCGCCGCGCGAGGTCCGGCGTACAGCGCCCCAGATCCACCAGCGGCCGGGGAAAGTCCCCGGCCAGCGAGACCCCGTCGAGCGACAGCGACGGCAGCGTGATTCCCGCCCCTTTCAACGCCGCCCGCAACTCCTCCCGGGCCCGCTCGGCATCCTCAATCCGCTCGGCTGCCGAACCACTCTGTGCCATTCCCACTCTTCCCCTTCTCCGTTCGAGTCCTGACTGGGCTGCCAATGTCCTTGTGCAGTCCTAGGGTTGTGGCCCGCATGCCGCTCGCGAAAGAGAGTCGGCGTTGTCGCAGGGAAGGACAACAGGGGGTTCGAAGATGGTCGAAAAGAATTCCGAGAGCGAGGATTCCGCGCGCTGGGTCCTCGCTTGCGAACTCCGCCGGTTACGCGAGGCGTCCGGACGGTCGCTGGCCCAGCTGGCCGAGGAGACCAACTACGACCGCACGTACCTCCACCGCCTGGAGACCGGCGAACGCCTCTCGAAGCTGCCGGTCATGGAGGCGCTGGACCGCGTGTACGGCACGGGCGGGCTGCTGGTGAGGTTGTGGAGGTTGGCGCGGCTGGATGCGTTCAAGGACAAGTACCGGGCGTTCATGCAATACGAGGCCAAGGCCACGATCATCCACAAGTACTCGTTGATCGTTCCTGGCTTGTTGCAGACTGAGGGTTTCGCCCGACTCGCACTGTCGATGGCGCCGACACCCGTAGGCGCTGACGAACTGGAGGAGAGCGTTGCGGCCCGTCTGGGCAGGCAGGAGCTGTTACGTCGCACACCTTCTCCCAACCTGCGGATCATCCTCGACGAGGCGGCCCTACGGCGTCCGGTGCTGGACTCCGAGGTCTGGCATGGCCAGCTGGCCCGGATCGCGGACGCGGCCCAAGCCCCGACCATCACGATTCAGGTGCTCCCGTTCGCTGCGGGGGTACAAAGCTTGTCGGGCGGCCCGCTCTCGCTCCTGTGGATGGCGGATGACAGTGCTGTTGCCTACCTGGAAGGCAACAGATCGGGCGAACTGATCGAGGAGCCGGACGAAGTCCAGCGCTACCGACTCTCTTACGATCACCTGCGAGACGCGGCGCTGTCGCCCCGCAACTCCTTGGCATTCATCGAGCAGTTGGTGGAGGAGAGCAGGCCATGAAGACGACGCCCAACCTGGCTGGTGCGGTATGGCGCAAGAGCAGCTACTGCGATGGCGGAGAGGACAACTGCATCGAGGTCTCCGACGGCCTCCCCGCCACCATCCCCGTCCGCGACAGCAAGAACCCGGCCGGCCCGATCCTGCTCTTCCCCCATGATGCTTGGTCGGCCTTCATAAACGCCGTGAAGACGGATCGGCGCAAGTTTGGCCGGATATCGCGCTGTTGAGCAGTGCCCTGGAACGATCGCGTAGGGTGGCAGGCCGTCAACCTCTGGGGAGTGCTTGAACCTGCTTCCTAGCGAGTCCAGGAAAACAAACAAAAACGGGGAATCGGGGGAACTTTGTCGACCAGCAAAGTCAATCCGTCTGTGCTGCGTGCCGCCGCCGGCCACGGCGAGGAGATGCAAGCCGGCTTAGGGACTGCTCTCGGCGGCTTGAACGCACATCACCAGGGTGTATCAGGGCAAACGGAGGGGTTCGAATTCGCCGAGGAGCTGATGCGAACGCATCAGGCTTGGCATGAACGGCTCAATGACGTCCGGAAGGAGTGCGGCGAGATCGCCCGCTCCCTGCGGGACTCCGCGGACAACTACGAGAAGAACGACGAGGCAACCGCCCAGTCGTTCACCCGGCCTGCCGCTGGGAGCTCGGTCTCGGTCCGCCCCGCGATGCAGAGCGCAGCCCGCTTCGACAGCCCCTTTGGGTGATGCCGGATGACCCTGACCGTACGAGACCTCCAGAACCTCCGCTTCTCCGCACTGGAAAGCGCCAAGGACGAATGGGCGCAGATCGCCCGGCGTCTTGGCGGCTATTACGACCGGGTGGACGCCCATATGCTCCGGCCGTTGCGTCATGAGTGGTCCGGGGAAGCAGCCGACAAGGCACAGAAGCGCATACGCAGACTGAACGAGAACTTCCAGTTCAGCAGCCAGGAATGCGCACTGATCGAGACGACCTTGGACGGAGCCATCACCGAGCTGCGTGCGCAGCAGAAAACGCTCCATCAGGCATTGGACGAAGCCACCAGCAAGGGCTACGAGGTGGCGCCGACCGGAGAGGTCATGTACGCCGACGAAGGTGACATACCCACCGGAGACCCTGATGCCGGACCGCCGGCGAAGGAGCAGGAGCGGCGCTCCCTTGAAACGTACATATTCGATGCCCTACGCGGCGCCGCAGAGATAGACGCCCGCTACCGCGTCGCCCTGGCGAGACTGCGGGTCGGCCGTGGTCTCTCCGTGAACGGCCTGGAGTCGCAGCGGGACGCCGCGGACATCTCCAAGATTGCGGGCGTGGCCGTCGGCCTCGAATCAACTCCCACGAAGGGAACGGACCCGAAGAAGGTCCGGGACTGGTGGAACGGCCTGAGCAAGGAGGAGCAGGAGGAGCAGATGGCGCTCAACCCGAGCGTCATCGGCAACCTCGACGGCATCCCCGCGAAGACCCGCGACAAGGCGAACCGCGTCAATCTCGACCGGCTGATCGCCATGTATCCGCCGGGGTCGCGCGTTTCGCCAGGTGAGCTTCGAAAACAAGAGGGATTCTCGACTATCAAAGCTCGCCTGGAGAGGGAAGCAGGGCAGGAACCGGAACCGCTGCTGCTCGGTATCGGGCCAGAAGGACAGGGCCGGGCCATCCTGTCGTACGGAAACCCCGATACGGCAGACAATGTGGCCGCGTATGTGCCCGGGCTCAATACTCAGCTCAGGGATGTTGGGCTTGAGGACGGGGACCGCGCCATGAATGTTTGGGAATCGGCGCAGAGGGCTAATGGGCACCAGAAAACGGCTTCCATTGTCTGGCTAGGATATGACGCCCCGCAGATGGGAACGGACAGGTTCAGTGAAAGTGACCTCGGTGTCGCGGGTGAGGAGCGAGGTAAGCAGGGGGGTGCCGACTACGGAAAGTTTCTGGACGGCATTCAGGCGACTCATCAAGGCGACCGGCCTCATGTAACGGCCATTGGGCACAGTTACGGGTCGTTCACAGTGGGGCAGGCTGCCCAGTGTGAAGGCGGAATCCCTGCGGACGACATCATCCTGGTGGGCAGTCCCGGGACCGGAGCGCAGCGGGCCGAGCAGCTTGGGGTGGGTGTGGACCATGTCTGGGTAGGTGCGGCGGACAGTGATCCGGTTACTCATACTCCCTCTGATTTGGAGAAGAGCTTCGGTATCGCAGGGCATCTCATGGACCCGCGCGAACTGCATTTTGGCCAGGATCCGGCCAGCGAGGAGTTTGGTGGGCGGCGATTCGGTGTCGGATACGACACTGGGTACCCTATTCCTTGGAAGTCTCATTCGATGTACTTTGATGATGACCGCGACCGTGAATCGCTGGACAATATGGGAAATATTGTGGTCGGCCATCCAGAAAAGGTTTCCCTGGAGGAGGGGCGATAAAGGTTATGCGCCTGCGAAAATTCGCCCTCGTGGTTGCCGCCGTGGTGCTGGCTTCTGGCGCCTCTAGTGGCTGCTCGATCTTGAGTGCAGACGACCCCGAGCCGAAAATGCATGTGAATGAGGCTGTCAAGAGGGTCGACGCTGTTCTGGATGATACTTTCGATGCGATACGTCCCAAGCTCAAATGGCGCGATGGTCCAGCGAAAATATCAGAGGGTAGGAATTCGTTCACGAATACGGCCAATGGGGAAGTGACTGTCGGTAGGACTCGCTATGTGCGCACCAAGGTGTCGAAGGCGAAGCTGACCGAGCTGGTGAAGGCCGTCGCGGGGCATTGGAGGGGTGCAGGGTTCAAGGTTGGCGAGATGCGCCCGGCGGGGCCTTCGTTTTCCGCTACGGCTCCAGACGGCTGCACTATTGATTTTTCGGTGGGTGGCTACGACAACATTTCCCTCTCCGCTGGGGTTGGCGCCATATCTCCCGGTTACGGTGATGAAATTGAGGGAGAAGAAGGCGACAAATTCCCCAAGGCGCCCAACGGCGGACCCGACTATGCGGCGGATGTGCGCGACCCCTACTGGTCCAAGTGACGCCGGGCCGACGCCCGCGCGTAACGGCGACGGCCTTTGGCGCGCCCTGGCCTGGCAGGCAGGGCAGGCCAAAGGCCGTCGTCGTAGTCGCTACTTCTCCGGATACCGCCGCGGCGTCCACACCACCTGCGTGCCGTCGTCGCGTCGCACCACCTCTGTCTGGGACGAGCCCACGATGAGGAGGGTGCGCATGTCGACCTGGGTGGGGTCGAGGTCGGCGAGGGGGACGGTGCGGACGGACTCCTCCGGGCCGCCGATGTCGCGGGCGAGGATGACCGGGGTGTCCGGGGCGCGGTGTTCGAGGAGGAGTTCGCGGGCCTTGGCGACCTGCCAGGTGCGGCTGCGGGAGCCGGGGTTGTAGAGGGCCAGGGCCAGGTCCGCGGTGACGGCGGCGCGGAGGCGGTCGGCGATGACCTCCCAGGGCTTGAGGCGGTCGGAGAGCGAGATGACCGCGTAGTCGTGGCCGAGCGGGGCGCCGGCGCGCGCCGCGGCGGCGTTGGCGGCGGTGACGCCGGGCAGGACCCGTACCGGAACGGAGCGGTAGGGGGGTTGGGAAGCCACTTCCAGGACTGCCGTCGCCATCGCGAAAACGCCCGGGTCGCCGCCGGAGACCACGGCCACCCGGCGGCCGCGGCGGGCCAGGTCGAGGGCGAATTCGGCGCGTTCGGACTCGACCTTGTTGTCCGAGGCGTGGCGGCGCTGCCCGGGGCGTACCGGGACGCGGTCGAGGTAGGTGGTGTAGCCGACCAGGTCCTCGGCGGCGGCGAGGGCGCCGCGGGACTCCGGGGTGAGCCAGAGGGGGCCGGCCGGGCCGGTTCCCACGACGACGACCTCACCCTCACCCTCACCGTCACCGGGCGTGGATGCGTTGGTGGTCTCGGGCGCGTGGGAGACCTCTGCGGCCGCGGTCGGCACGGGGCCTACCGCCGGCGCGGCGGTCTCCGTCGGGAGGGCGGCGATGCGGCTGGGGACGACGGCGACGGAGAAGTAGGGGACGGTGTCGGCGTCGATGTCGGCCAGGGGCTCCGTGCGTTCGCCCGACATCGTGGCGCGTTCGACGTAGTGGGCCTCCGGCAGACGCCCGGAGCGTTCCATGGCGCCGCGGACGGTGGAGAAGGTGCGGCCGAGCTTCATCACGACCGCGGTGTCGGTCGAGGAGAGACGGGCCGTCAGCTCCTCCTCCGGGAGCGTGCCGGGGAGGATCGTCAGGACCTCGTCGGCCTCGGCCAGCGGCCTGCCCAGGCGGGCCGCGGCGGCGCTGATGGACGTGACGCCGGGGATCACCTCGGTCGGGTAGCGGTGCGCCAGCCGCTTGTGCATGTGCTGGTAGGAGCCGTAGAAGAGCGGGTCGCCCTCGGAGATGACGGCGACCGTGCGGCCGGCGTCGAGGTGGACGGCCAGACGGGCAGCCGCCTCCTCGTAGAACTCGTCCAGCGCGCCCCGGTAGCCGCCGGGGTGGTCGGTCGACTCGGTGGTCACCGGGTAGACCAGCGCCTCCTCGATGTGGTCGGGGCGGAGGTGCCCGGCCGCTATCGAGCGCGCGATGGAGCGTCCGTGGCGGGCGCTGTGGTACGCGATGACGTCGGCCTCGGCGATGACCTGTACGGCCCGTACGGTCATCAGGGACGGGTCGCCGGGGCCGAGGCCCACGCCGTAGAGGCGGCCGGTCGTCTGCGCACCGGTGCCGGGTGCCTGCTGCTCGCTCACGCTTATTCTTCCTCGCTCGCAATGGCGTTGATGGCGGCCGCGGCCATGGCGCTGCCGCCCCGGCGCCCGCGCACCACGATGTGGTCCAGCTTCGACGGGTGGGCGATCAGCGCGTCCTTGGACTCCGCCGCGCCGATGAAGCCGACGGGGATGCCGAGCACGGCGGCGGGCCGCGGGGCGCCCTCCTCGATCATTTCCAGGAGGCGGAAGAGCGCGGTGGGCGCATTGCCGACCGCCACCACCGCGCCGTCCATGCGGTCCCGCCACAGTTCGAGCGCGGCGGCGCTGCGGGTGGTGCCCATCTTGGCCGCCAGCTCCGGCACCGACGGATCGGCGAGCGTGCACACCACCTCGTTGTCGGCCGGCAGCCGCTTGCGGGTGACGCCGCTGGCGACCATGTTGGCGTCGCACAGGATGGGCGCACCGGCCTGCAACGCCTTCCGGGCGTTGGCCACCACATCGGGGGTGAAGGCCAGATCGCGTACGAGGTCGACCATGCCGCAGGCGTGGATCATGCGGACCGCGACCCGGCTGACGTCGGCGGGCAGGCCGGCGAGGTCCGCCTCGGCGCGGATGGTGGCGAAGGACTGGCGGTAGATCGCCGCACCGTCCTTCTCGTAGTCGAACGCGGTCACTGTGGCCTCGTTTCTTGCGTGACTGGTGGTGCGTACGGCCGGGGGACCGATGGTTCTTGCGTTGCTGGTGCTGGTGCTGGTGTGCCTGGTGGCGGGGGTGCGGACGGGCGGGCGGGCGACGTTTCGCGCGTGACCGGTGATGCTGGTGCGTACGGGCGGACGACCGAGACCCGGTATCCCTCGGGCGTCGCCAGGACGTCGACCCAGGTGCCGTGGGGGTGGCCGCAGCGGCGTTCGCAGCCGGACCAGTGGACGGGCAGCCCTCGGGGGACGGTGAACGGGGCGGGTGGTGCAGGGTCGCTCGGTGCGGAGGGGCTCGGTGTGGGGGTGACCGGTGTGGAGGTGTCCGGTAGCGAGGCGCCGGGAAGAGGGGCGCCCGCCTCGATCGCGGTCGTGGCGTCGGTGCGTACGTCCGTAAGGGACTTGGCGCAGCCGGGGCGGCCGGTGCAGGCACCCAGGCGGTGCCAGGGCGAGGCGGGGTCGGTGACCAGGCCGGCGGCGGACAGCGCGGCCATCCGATCGGCGGCCGTGGTTGCCGGCGGCCCCGAGAGCCCCGGCAGTCCCCGCAGTCCCGGCAGCGCCGGGAGTCCCGAGAGCCCCGGAATGACGATGCCCCGCCAGGGCGTCAGGCGCAGTTCGCCGGACCCGTGGTCGGCGGCGGTGGCGATGAGCAGCCGCCACTGGGCGGTGCTCAGCCGGCCCAGCGGCGCCAGGACGGACAGGGCGTGGCGGCCGTCGGGTCCCTCGACGAGCCCAGGGGCGGAGGAGTCCGCGTAGACGGCGGGCGGTCGCGGGGCTCCCCCGGCGCGCTCGGCGTCCCCCGCGGCGCGCTCGGCGTCCCCCGCGGCGCACTCCGCGTCCCCCGCGGCGCACCCCGCGCCCCCCGCGACGTACTCCGCCGCGATGCCCGCCGCCCGCAGCGCCTCCGCCACGTCCAGGGCCGTCGGCCGCTGTCCGTCGGGGAGTTCACGGACCCGCCAGGCACCGCTGCCGCTCGCCCCGGCGGCGGCCAGGAAGGACTCCGCGGCGACGAGCGCGGCGCGCGGGGCGTCCGGGCCGGCGACCCGCAGCGCCGCCGGGTCGTCACCGACCCGCAGCAGCGCCCCGGCACCCGAGGAGGTCCGTCCTGCGGAAGCCGGCGCGGAAGCCAGCGCGGAAGCCGCCCCGGAAGCCGCCCCGGCGCCCGGTTCTGCGACCAAGCTCACATCCCCGCCGAGCGCCGCCACGTCCCCCCGTCCGTCGTCGAGGACGAAGAGGAAACGGCCCGACAGGGCGGTCGCGGACTCGCTCGCGCAGAGCAGCGCATCCAGTTCCCGGGCCCACAACCGCACGTCAGCAGGGGTGTTCCGGTCCAGTCCGGCCAGCGGGGAGGCGAGGATGTTGCGGATGCGTTCGTGACGTTCGGAGGGCAGCAGGCCGGCGTCGCGGAGCAGGCCGGCGAGGTGGGCGCCGCAGTCGTCCGGCAGACCGCGGAGTTCGACGTTCCCCCGGGACGTCAGGGAGAGGTGCCCGTCGCCGAGCCGGTCCGCGGCGTCGGCCAGCGCGCTTGCCTGACGTACCGTCAAATCTCCGGCGGGGATGCGCACTCGGGCGAGGTGCCCGTCGGCGGCCGAGTGCAGCCGCAGCGCTCCCGGGCAGGCGTCACCGCGAACCCGTACGGGCGGCTCGGCCCCAGGGGGCCGCATCGAGGGGGAGGGCGGCATGGCGGCGAGCATACCGACGACGGTGCACGGTCCATCCGGGGCGATCCGGCCATCGGCCCGGCGGTGGAGGGCGACGGGACGGGCCCACGGCGGCAGGTCCTCGGGCCCGTCTACGTCAGGTCCCCGGGCCCGTCTACCTCAGGTCCCCAGGCCCGCTTACCTCGTCCGCCCGCAGCCCTTACTATGCAGGTCGGTGGGTCGACTGGCCCACCGGACGCCAGCGACGGCGCCGGGCCCCAGGGCCCGAGGGAGGAAGCCCGGTGTGAATCCGGCGCGGTCCCGCCACTGTGAACCCGGCCGGTGCCGGGTGAGCCAGGAACTCCCGCCGTCCTTACGACCACCCGGGGCGCGGACACCCCGAGGAAGGCCTGCGCTCGCATGCTCCTGCTGCTGTCGACCTCCGACACCGACCTGCTCAGTGCCCGCGCGGCCACCGGCCCGGTGCCGTACCGGCTCGCCAACCCCGCCCGCCTCGACGTCGACGAACTGCCCGCGCTGCTGGAGGGCACCGACCTGGTCGTGGTGCGCCTGCTCGGCGGCATCCGTGCCTGGCAGGAGGGCCTGGACCTGCTGCTCGCCGAGGACCAGCACCGGCCGGTCGTCGTGCTCACCGGTGAACAGGCCCCGGACGCCCAGCTCATGGAGCAGTCCACGGTCCCGGTCGGCATCGCCGCCGAGGCACACGCCTACCTCGCGCACGGCGGCCCCGCCAACCTCGACCAGCTCGCCCGCTTCCTCTCCGACACGGTGCTGCTGACCGGCCACGGCTTCGAACCGCCCGCGGCCGCGGCCACCTGGGGCCCCCTGGAGTGGGAGCCGCGCACCGACAGCGGCCCCACCATCGCCGTGCTCTACTACCGCGCGCACCACATGAGCGGCAACACCGCCTTCGTACGGGCCCTGTGCGAACAGATCGAAGCGGCCGGCGGCCGGCCGCTGCCGCTCTTCGTCGCCTCCCTCCGGGCCCCCGAAGCCGAGTTGATCGAGGCGCTCGGCGCCGCCGACGCCATCGTCACCACCGTCCTCGCCGCCGGCGGCACCAAGCCCGCCGAGGCCTCCGCCGGCGGCGACGACGAGGCCTGGGACGCCGGCGCGCTGGCCGCCCTCGACGTGCCGATCCTGCAAGCCCTGTGCCTGACCGGGCCGCGCAGCGCCTGGGAGGAGAACGACGAGGGGCTCTCCCCGCTGGACGCCGCCTCGCAGATCGCCGTCCCCGAGTTCGACGGCCGCCTGATCACCGTCCCGTTCTCCTTCAAGGAGGTCGACGAGGACGGCCTCCCGGTGTACGTCGCCGACCCCGAGCGCGCCGCACGGGTCGCCGGCATCGCCGTACGCCACGCCCGGCTGCGCCACATCCCGGCCGCGGAGAAGCGGCTCGCGCTGGTGCTGTCCGCCTACCCGACCAAGCACTCCCGGATCGGCAACGCGGTCGGCCTGGACACCCCCGCCAGCGCCGTCGCCCTCCTCCGCCGCCTGCGCTCCGAGGGCTACGACTTCGGCACCGAAGAGGTCCCCGGCCTCGCCTCGGGCGACGGCGACGAGCTGATCTACGCCCTGATCGAGGCCGGCGGCCACGACCAGGAGTGGCTCACCGAGGAACAGCTGGCCCGCAACCCCGTCCGCATCCCGGCCGCCGACTACCGGCGCTGGTACGCCACCCTCCCGCAGGAGCTCCGCGACGCCGTCGAGGAGCACTGGGGGCCGCCGCCCGGCGAGATGTTCGTCGACCGCAGCCGGAACCCCGAGGGCGACATCGTGCTCGCCGCCCTGCGCCGCGGCAATCTGCTGATCCTCATCCAGCCGCCGCGCGGCTTCGGCGAGAACCCGATCGCGATCTACCACGACCCCGATCTGCCGCCCTCGCACCACTACTTGGCCGCCTACCGGTGGATCGCGGCCCCCGCCGCCGACGGCGGCTTCGGCGCGGACGCCATGGTCCACCTCGGCAAGCACGGCAACCTGGAGTGGCTGCCGGGCAAGAACGCCGGTCTGTCCGCCGCCTGCGGCCCGGACGCCGCCCTCGGCGACCTGCCCCTCGTCTACCCCTTCCTGGTCAACGACCCCGGCGAGGGCACCCAGGCCAAGCGCCGGGTGCACGCCACCCTCGTCGACCACCTCGTCCCGCCGATGGCCCGCGCCGAGTCCTACGGCGACATCGCGCGCCTGGAGCAGCTGCTCGACGAGTACGCGTCGATCGCCTCGATGGACCCGGCCAAGCTGCCCGCCATCCGCGCCCAGATCTGGACCCTGATCCAGGCCGCCAAGCTCGACCACGACCTGGGCATGGACGAACGCCCCGACGACGAGGGCTTCGACGACTTCCTGCTGCACGTCGACGGCTGGCTGTGCGAGGTCAAGGACGCCCAGATCCGCGACGGACTGCACGTCCTGGGCGGGGCGCCGACTGGCGAGGCGCGGGTGAACCTCGTCCTCGCCATCCTCCGCGCCCGCCAGATTTGGGGCGGCACCTCGGCCCTGCCCGGCCTGCGCGAGGCGCTCGGGCTGGACGAGTCCGCGGCCACCCGCACCACCGCCGACCAGGCCGAGGAGACCGCGCGCGCCCTGGTCCAGGCGATGGAGGACGCGGACTGGGACCCGGCCGCGGTCGCCCGGGTCGCCGACGGCCACCCGACCGCGGTCGCCGACGTCCTCGACTTCGCCGCCCACCAGGTCGTCCCGCGCCTCGCCGCCACCACCGATGAGATCGACCACGCCGTGCACGCGCTGAACGGCGGCTTCGTCCCGGCCGGCCCCTCCGGCTCCCCGCTCCGCGGCCTGGTCAACGTCCTGCCGACGGGCCGGAACTTCTACTCCGTCGACCCGAAGGCCGTCCCCTCCCGCCTCGCCTGGGAGACCGGCCAGGCCCTCGCCGAGTCGCTGCTGGAGCGCTACCGCGCCGACAACGGCGACTGGCCGCAGTCGGTCGGGCTGTCGCTGTGGGGCACCAGCGCGATGCGCACCAGCGGCGACGACGTCGCCGAGGCCCTCGCCCTGCTGGGCGTCCGCCCCGTATGGGACGACGCCTCGCGCCGCGTCAACGGCCTGGAGCCGATCCCGCTCGCCGAGCTCGGCCGCCCCCGCGTCGACGTCACGCTGCGCATCTCGGGCTTCTTCCGGGACGCGTTCCCACACGTCATCGGCCTCCTCGACGACGCCGTACGGCTGGCCGCCGGGCTCGACGAGCCGGCCGCGGAGAACTTCGTACGGGCCCACACCCAGGCCGACCTGGCCGCCCACGGCGACGAACGCCGCGCCACCACCCGCATCTTCGGCTCCCGACCCGGCACCTACGGTGCGGGCCTGTTGCAACTGATCGACTCCCGCGACTGGCGCACCGACGCCGATCTGGCCGAGGTCTACACCGTCTGGGGCGGCTACGCCTACGGCCGCGGCCTCGAAGGCCGCCCCGCCCGCGAGGAGATGGAGACGGCGTACAAGCGGATCGCGGTCGCCGCGAAGAACACCGACACCCGCGAGCACGACATCGCCGACTCCGACGACTACTTCCAGTACCACGGCGGCATGGTCGCCACCGTCAAGGCGCTGCGGGGCAAGGCACCCGAGGCGTACATCGGCGACTCCACCCGCCCCGAGACGGTCCGCACCAGGACCCTGGTCGAGGAGACCTCCCGGGTCTTCCGCGCCCGGGTCGTCAACCCCCGCTGGATCGAGGCGATGCGCCGCCACGGCTACAAGGGCGCCTTCGAACTCGCCGCCACCGTGGACTACTTGTTCGGCTACGACGCCACCACGGGCGTGGTCGCCGACTGGATGTACGACACGCTCGCCCAGACCTACGTCCTCGACCCGGAGAACCGCGCCTTCCTCCAGGAAGCCAACCCCTGGGCCCTGCACGGCATCGCCGAACGCCTCCTGGAGGCCGAGTCCCGCGGCATGTGGGAGAAGCCGGACGCCGAGACGCTGGCGGCGCTGCGCGAGGCCTTCCTGGAGACGGAGGGCGAGCTGGAGGGGGAGGACTGACGGACCGTCCGCCGTGCGTGCCGTCCACCGGGCGATCCTCCCGGCGGACGGCGTGATAGGCAGCAGGTGGTGCCCGGCGGACGACGGTCGGGCCTCCCGGCGGACGGCACGGCGGGCAGCGGGCGGGGCGGGCTCAGGCGACTGGGCGGGCTCAGGCGGCGGGTCCGGGCCACTGCGGCCCCTTGGCGAAATGCAGCCACGCCACCAGCACCACCAGGACCGCGGTGGCCCCGCCGATCGTCATGACCGCCGACGGGGACGTGCTGTCCAGTACAGCCCCGCCGGCGAGCGCCCCGAGGGAGATGGTCGCCTGGAAGGACGCGGTGAACAGCACCGAGGCCGCCTCCGGGGCGTCCGGGGCGGACCGGGCGAACCAGGCCTGCACCGAGACCGGCACCGCGCCGTAGCCGATGCCCCACACGATCAGCAGCGCCAGCGCGCCGACGTCCCCGAGCCCCACCACCGGGAGCAGCAGCGTCGCGGCGGCGAGCAGCCCCGCCGCGACGCCGAGCGTGGCCCGCGGCCGGCGGCGCACCGTCGCACCGCCCAGGAAGTTCCCGACGATCCCGGCCGCCCCGTAGATCAGCAGGAAGAGCGTGATCACCCCGGGGGAGGTGACCCGGGTGACCCGTTCCAGGAACGGCGTCACGTACGTGTACGTACCGAAGTGCGCCAACACGATCAGGAACGTCACCAGCAGCGCGAAGCGGGTGTGCGTGCGACGCGCCACGGCCCGCAGGACATGGGGGCGGGTGGCCCGGCCGACGGCGGGGAGGGCGGGCGTCACCAGTGCCGTCAGCGCGAACACCGCCAGCGCCAGCGCGCCCGTCACCACCAACGCCGTCCGCCAGCCGGCGAGGTCGCCGATGTAGGTGCCGGCGGGCACACCGAGCACGGACCCCAGCGGCACCGCGGAGAAGATCACCGCGGTCGCCCGCCCCACCGCTTCGGGCCGCACCAGCCGCTCCGCCAGCCCGGCCCCGATCGACCAGAAGCCGCCGACGACGATGCCGACCAGGACGCGGGAGAGCAGGACGAGCCCGTAGCCGGGTGCGCCCGCGGCGAGGAAGTTCGCCACCGCCAGCAGCAGGACCAGGGCGCACAGCATCAGCCGCCGGTCGACGCGGGCGGTCGCCAGGGTGACCGTGGGCGCCGCAACGGCCGCCAGCACGCCGGGCGTGGTCATCATCAGCCCCGCCGTACCGTCCGAGACGCCGAAGTCGTGCCCGATGGCCGTCAGCAGGCCGATCGGCAGGATCTCGGTGGTGACGATGGAGAAGATCCCCAGCATCACGGCGACCACCGCGAGCCAGCCCCGGAGTCCGGAGCCAGGGGGCGGGACGTCGGGCGACGGGCCCGAAGGGGAGGAGGGAGAGGAAAGAGAGGAGGGTGAGGGGGAGGGAGAGGAATGGGTCGAGTGGTGCGGAGGTGTCGAGCGAGCAGGGGTGGGGGTGGCCGTCGGGTCGTGGTCGGTCGCGGTCGGTGCGGGGTTTCTGCCAGGGGACATGGCTGGGCGTTCCGTCCTGGTGGGCGAGCGAATGCGATGCCCACCAGTCCAGCGCGGATGGCGGCCGAGGTCCGGCGGCAATCCGACGTGGTAGTCGGGGTCCCCTTCCCCGCCGCGTCAGGCCGACGTCGCGGTGATGTCGCCGTTGCTGGTGGTCAGGTCGAGTCGGTAGCGCCCCGCCGGGTCGTTGGCCACGGAGATGTTCTTGTCGCCGTTGCTGGTCCGGGTGGATATGCGGTAGTGGCCCTTGGGCACCTTGACCGTGATGGAGCCGTTGGTCGTCTCCGCCCGGACGCTCTGTGCGGTGGCCGGGGTGAGGTCGATCTCCCCGTTGGAGGTCTCGGCGGTGATGTGGCTGCCCGACAGGCCCCGTCCCCTGATCTGGCCGTTGGAGGTGTGCACGTCGACCGCGCCGGCGATGTCGTTCAGCTCGATGGCTCCGGAGCTGGTGGTGACGTTCACCGTGCCCACCGCGGTCAGGTCCACCGCTCCGTTGGAGGTATTGCCGCTCACCGGGAGGCCGGCCGGCACCTCGACCGTGTAGTTCACCGAGCACTTCTCGCCGCAGCCGCCGAGCATCAGGACACCGTCCTCCACCCGTTGCGTCGCGCCCTCCGGCCGGTCGCCCTGGTACGTGACCGAGCGGTGGACCGAGACCGTGCCGCCGGCCTTTCCGCCGCGGATCGTGACGCTGCCCGAGTCGCCGTCGAGCCGGATGGCCGTGATCTTCTTCGAGATCGTGGCGTCGTCCTTGAAGTTCTTGCTGGGTGACAGCCCGCAGCTGCTGATGCCCCACGCCCCGATGCAGGCCACCGCCACGATCCCGATGATGCGGGCGCGCTTGTCCATGAAATCCCCCGAAGTGCTCTGTCGTTGCTGTCGTGGCCGGACGGTCCCCCGCCCCAGAGCCACGGAGATCACGTTACGACGCCGTCGACGGACCGCACCATGGGGTAAACCCCACTCTTGGGGTGCGGTGATCCCCAGGTGCGGCCCGTGAGCTGCGGTGCGAGGATTTCTGTGGGGCAGGTCCTGTGCTGCGTATGGGGCGTACGAGTACGAGGAGGCTTCCGGTGACCACGAAGACATGGAACGCCGAGATCACCATCACCGAGACCGACAGCGAGGTCCGGGCCGAGGCCAGGCTGCGCGGCAAGGAAGGCGGACAGATGGTCGGCCAGGGGACGGCGCGCTGCAACCCCGCCGACGAGAACGTCCCCGCCATCGGCGACGAGTTGGCGGTGGCCAGGGCGATGTCGCACCTCAGCCATCAACTGCTACAGCGGGCCGCGCACGACATCGAGGTGCACACCGCGCAGCCGGTGGAGCGGCTGCACGCCTGACGGCACGGTCAGACCGCGCAGGCAGAAGGCGCCGGTATAAAGCGCGGGTAGAAGTCGACCGGGCAGCATCGGGGGACGTCCGGCCGACGGCATCGTGTGTCCGCACGGCACCCACGTCGGCCGTCAGCTGCCAGCCGTCAGCAAGGGGTGGCTGACTCCTGCCCCCTGATCCCTAACCGCCGACCTCCGAAGCGAAGTCCGGTCCGATCGTCAGCGTCACCGCGCCCGGTGCCGCGGTGGTCGACTCCGTCGTCTTGGTGCCGGGCAGACGTGCGGCGAGCACCTCGCTCTGGGCCTTGAGCGCGGCGGGGTAGCTGAGGGTGGTCTTGTCCGTCGCGGGGGCGTTGCCGGTGGCGATGACCGTGAAGCCGAGCTTGCGCAGCTGTTCGGCGGCGGAGGCGGCCTGGCCGGGGGTGCCGGTGCCGTTGAGCACACGGACCTGGACCGAGTGCGCGGTGATCGGATTCTTGGCCGCCTCGGCGAACCGCTGCTTTCCGGCGGCGCCGATCTCGCGGTCGTGGGCGAGGTCGCTGAACAACTCGGTGGCCTGCGGGTACTGCCAGACCACATTGGCCTTGTCGGTGGGGACGTCGGCCTCACGGTAGTAGTTGGGGACGGTGAGGAAGGTCAGGCGGTCGGAGGGGATGTCCTTGACCGTCGAGGCCAGATCGTAGAGCGGCTTGAGGCCGGCCAGGTCCTTGTCGGTGGTGAGGGACTTGGTCGCCGAGTCCAGGAAGTCGTAGAGCTCGCCCGGGCTGGTCAGCTTGGACTGCGCCTTGGAGGCCAGGGCCTTCATGAACTCCTGCTGGCGGCCGATGCGTCCGAGGTCGGAGCCGTCGCCGACGCTGTAGCGGGTGCGGACGTAGCCGAGCGCCTTCTCGTCCTGGACGTTCTGGCAGCCCGCCGCCATGTCCAGGTGGGCCTTCTTGTCGTGGATGGCGTGCTTGGGGCAGACCTCGATGCCGCCCAGGGCGTTGACCATGCCCTTGAAGCCCTGGAAGTCGACCGAGGTGAAGTGGTCGATGCGCAGACCGGTGTTCTTCTCGACGGTCTTGATGGTGCAGGCGGCGGCCTTGCGGATGTCGCCGCTGTCGCCGCCGATGGAGAACGCCTCGTTGATCTTGAAGTGGTGCGGGGTCGACTTCGAACCGTTGCCGCGGGTGCAGGCGGGGATCGGCACCCATGAGTCGCGGGGGAAGGACACCGCGGTGGCCCACTTGTGGTTGGCGGCGATGTGCAGCACCAGCAGGGTGTCCGACTGCATGGTGGTCAGGCCCTTGCCGTACTTGGCGTTGGCGCCCGCGCGGCTGTCGGAGCCGACGACCAGGATGTTCTTGGAGCCGGGGCTGAGGTTGACCGGCCGGGCGCCGTCGACGCTGATGTCCGCGCCGTGGATGTTCCCGTCGAGGTGCTGGTAGACCCATACGCCGACACCGGCCGTGCCGAGCAGCAGGACGCCGATGACGCCGCCGGTCCAGGCGACGATGCGGCCGCGCCGGGTCATCCGGACGCCGCCCGAGCCGCCCGCCCGGCCCGACGAGGGCGCCCGGCGGGAGCCGCCGGCCCGTCGGGAGGAGTCGGAAGACCGACGGCGCGAGCCGTCACCGGCGGGACGGGTGGCGTCGTCGCTACGGGCCGGGCCGGGTGTGCCGCCGCCCCGTCGGGCCGTCTGCTGGTGCGTCTGCCTGTCATGCACGCCGAAGGCCCTTCTGGTGCTGGTTGTGCGGGTGATGCGAGGGGTGCGGTACGGGGGAGGGGGCGGTTTCACGTGAAACCACGTTCACGGGAAGCGGCAGTGAAAGCGGCAGCGGCAGCGGCAGTGGCAGTGGAGACGGGCGCAGGTGGCCGATCAGATGCCGGTGCTGGGCAGGAGCCGGATGGACTCGGGGTCGTAGCGTCGCCACTGCGGCCCGTCGCCGCCGGGCAGGGTGCGCAGCCGGCACCACAGCTCGCCGGCACCGTCCGTCCACCAGGCGCTGATCCGGCCCAACTCCCAGCTGCCGTCCGGATATTGGACCTCCACGGGCTGATAGACCCATCGCACCTCCGCCTCTGGAGGCGGGCAGTCCCAGCTCAGGAGTCCGCACCTCGTCGCCATCTCCCCCTCCGCCCGCGCCCGTTGCGCATGTGTGCGCGCAACTCTACCGGCAACTTCTACAGGTTTGTAGAAGTTGCCCGCTGTGCACCGCGCACAACGGTGTGTGGTGCATGCCCAGTTGGGGGTCAGGGGATCAGTGTGCCCGTAGAGGGCGTTCATCGCCTCGGGAACCGCGTACGGGGCGCAGGGGGAACCCCGCGATCCTCCGAAATTCCAGGGCAATCCGGGGGAAGCGGTACGCATTAGAGGGGAGTGGCCGCCTTGAGGACGAGGAACAGCGCCACCGCGGCGTTGAGCGCGGAGAGCGCGGAGGCGGCGGTGCCGGCGGCGGCCATCAGGGCGGCCAGACCCGCGGGCGTCAGCGCCGGCGGCCACTGCCGTGCCGGCGGTACGGGAGCGAGCAGCGCCGCCACCCGGCGCGGCACCGGACCCGGTTCGGGGGCTGCGAAGTGCGCCAGCTCCGGTTGCGGCGCTGGTCGCGCGATCAGCGCCGCCTTGCCCACCGCGCGGGCGGTCAGCCTTCGGTCGCCGACCACCCGCGCCGCCTCCTCGTCCGCCCAGCGCTCGGTGGCGAAGGCGACCGCGGAACGCAGCGGCAGCAGCAGCGGGTTGACGCAGCCGGCCAGCCGTACGGCGAGCAGATAGCGGTGGTGACCGCAGTTCAGGTGCGCCCGCTCATGGGCGAACAGGGCGCGCCGCTCGTCGTCGTCGAGGCTGCGCAGCATCCCGCGGGAGACCGCGATCCGGCCCGGCCTGGCCGGCCGACCGGGGCGGGCCGGGGTGCCGGGCACGGCGTAGGCGTACGGATCGTCGTCCGGCAGCACGGCCGGGTCGGCGCCGGCCGGCAGCACGTCCAGCGCGCGGTGCGTACGGATCCGGATCCGGCGGTGCCGGCGCAGCGCGGCGCCGCACACCAGCAGGGCCCCGGCCAGCAGCGGGATCGCGGCGGCCCCGACGACCTCGGCGTACGGGACCGCCGCCCGCACCTCCGGGTCCGACCAGCCGTCGGGCAGCGGGTTGCCCGGCAGTTGGGCGGTGCCCACGACCATCAGCAGCGCCAGGCAGAGCGTGCTGCACAGGCCGAGGACGGCGGCGAGCAGGGTCAGCAGGCGGGTGGTGGCGCGCGGGTGGAGATGCTGCTCGGCGAGTCGGGCGATCGGCAGGGCGGTGAGCGGCAGGACGAGCGGCAGGAACACGAAGACGCCCACCGGTCAGCCTCCGCGCGCTTCGTCCGAGGGGTACTGGGCGTCGGTGCCGGTGCCGGTGTCGGTGTCGGTGTCGGTGTCCGGGGCCGCGGCAGGGGCAGGCTCCGTGGCAGGGGCAGGCTCCGCGGCGGGCTCGCCGTCGGTGGCGCGGTCGAGGAGGGTGCGCAGCAGCTGCTCGTCGTGTGCCGAGAGCGCGGAGACGAAGCTGGTCAGGACGGCGTCCCGGTCCGGTTCGCCGTCCAGGACGCGGCGCATCCGCAGCGCGGCGAGTCCGGCCTCGTCGGCGGCCGGGGTCCACACATAGGCGCGGCCGGACCGCTCGCGGGTGACGGCCTGCTTGGCGTGCAGCCGGGACAGGATCGTCATCACGGTCGTGTACGCGAGGTCGTCGCCGAGTCGCTCCTGCACCCAGGAGGCGGTGACCGGGCCCGGAGCGTGGTGCAGCGCCGCCAGTACCTGGGCCTCCAGCTGCCCCTGGCCGCGTCGGCGGGCGCGCTCCCGTCCGGAGTCGCCGAGGTCGCCCAGCCGTGGCCGGCCCGGGGTGCCGCCGACGCCCAGCGCCTTACCGAAGGGCTTGCCGCCCATGCTGTCGCCTCCCATCGCGCCGGGCGTCCCGAGGCCGGGACGTCGGCGCATTTTACTGAGTGGCCGGATCCGGGCGGTGGCATCCGGGCGCGTTCCCCGGTGCCGCGGACTCCGCGCCCGAACTTCTACACTCCTGTAGATTTTGGACTCGACCCGGAACACAGGCAATACCTGGAGGGAAGCCATGGGAGTCTCGCTGGCCAAGGGCGGCAACGTCTCTTTGTCGAAGGAAGCGCCCGGACTGACCGCGGTCACGGTCGGTCTCGGCTGGGACGTACGGACGACGACGGGTGCCGACTACGACCTGGATGCCAGTGCACTGCTGTGCACCGAGACGGGCAAGGTCGCCTCGGACGCGCACTTCGTCTTCTACAACAACCTCACCAGCCCGGACGGCTCGGTGCAGCACACCGGCGACAACCTGACCGGTGAGGGCGAGGGGGACGACGAGTCCCTCAACGTCACGCTGACCGGCGTGCCCGCCGAGATCACGAAGATCGTCTTCCCGGTCTCCATCCACGAGGCGGAGAGTCGGGGCCAGAGTTTCGGTCAGGTGCGCAATGCGTTCATCCGCGTCGTCAATCAGGCGGACGGGGCCGAGCTGGCCCGTTACGACCTGAGCGAGGACGCCTCGACCGAGACCGCGATGGTCTTCGGGGAGCTCTACCGGCACGGCGCGGAGTGGAAGTTCCGTGCCGTGGGCCAGGGCTATGCGTCCGGCCTGGCGGGGATCGCCGCGGACTTCGGCGTCAACGTCTGAGCCCGGGGCCTTGCGGGGGAGGGGCGTGCGGCGTCCGCCCGTACCCCTCCCCCGTGGCGCCCGGTTCCGGTTCCTCAGAGGTCGAACTCCGCCGGGGCGATGCCCAGCGCGAAGCACACCTCGCGCACCAGCGCCTGCTCCGTGGAGTCGAAGTCCCCGTCCGCGCCACCGATCACGATGCCGATCTGGATCACGGCGCGCGCCTCTGTCGGCTTCTTCTTCACCTTGCCGACCTCCTGCAACACGCTCACCTTGCCGAAGTCGAAGTCGGCGGTCAGCTTGTCGAGGTAGCCGTCGAAGCGGCGCTGGAGGTCGTCCGCGGCGAAGTTCTGCAACACCTCGTTGGTGGCGATGAGCTGCGCCACCCGTCGGCGCTCCGACGGGTCGACGGTGCCGTCGGCGGCGGCCACCAGGGCGCACATCGCCATGCTGGCGTCCCGGAAGGCGCCGCTCCTGAGGTCGTTCTTCCTGGCGATGAGCTGGGACTGCATCGTCTGCGCGGAATCCTTGATCCGATCCCACAGGGCCATGGGAATCTCCTCCGTTGGTTAAGCAATGGTCATGTGGAAGTAAAATCTACAGTGTTGTAGATATTGGCTCCGCGTGGCCCCCGAGGGAGGGGGTGCGCCTCGCCTGTCGGCTGCGCCGCAGGCAGCGCGGGGAGTATCGGGTTCTATGGGGGGATTTGCCGGGCTGCTGCGGGGTACCGTGAAGGCACCGGAAACACCGAACGATGCCCAGGGATACCGAGGGACTCCGTGAGGTGAGCACCATGCAGACTCTGTTGACCGTGGTCGTGCTGCTGGCGCTGGTCGTGCTGGGGGCCCTGTTCATCGCCCGGGTCAATGCCCAGCAGGCGGGACGGATGGCCACCCATCGGTACGCGGACTGGAAGCAGGCGCTGCGGCAGCGGAGGCACAAGAGGTCGCACGGCGAAGTCCCCTCCGAACCGCACCTGGCCGGCCCACCGGCGCCCCCCTCCAGCAAGGCGGGAAACGACCTGTGACCTCCACCGCTCGCACCGTCCCGTCGGCCCAGGACTACGACGGAACCTCGCCCTTCCCCGGCAACCGCGACGAACCCCCGCCGAGCGGCGGCCGGCGGATGTACGTCACGGTCACCGGCATCATCGTCGTCGCCCCCTTCGTCGGCCTGGCCGTCGCCATCCCGCTCCTGTGGGGCAGCGTCGTCCACCCCACCGACCTGGTTCTGCTGGCCGTCTTCTACGTCATCACCGGCCTGGGCGTCACGATCGGCTTCCACCGCGGCCTCACCCACCGCAGCTACACCGCCGCCCCCGCGCTGCGCATCGCGCTCGCCGTCGCCGGATCGCTCAGCTTCCAGGGCGACGTGATCGACTGGGTCGCCACCCACCGTCGCCACCACGCCTTCACCGACCGCCCCGGCGACCCGCACTCCCCCTACCGCTACGGCACCAGCCTGCGCGGGCAACTGCGCGGACTGGTCCACTCGCACATCGGTTGGCTCTTCGGCAACGACCCCACCTCGCACCGGCACTTCGCCCCCGACCTGCTCGCCGACCGCGGCATCCGGGCCGTGGACCGGGCGTTCCCCGCGCTGTGCCTGCTCACGCTCGGCCTGCCGTTCGCCCTCGGCTGGGCGCTCGGCGGCACCTGGACCACCGGGCTGACCGCCCTGCTGTGGGCCGGGTTCATCCGGATCGCGCTGCTGCACCACGTCACCTGGAGCGTCAATTCGCTCTGCCACATCGTCGGGGAGCGGCCGTTCCGCACCCGGCGCCACGACCGGGCGACCAACCTCTGGCCGCTGGCCCTGCTCTCGTTCGGCGAGAGCTGGCACAACCTGCACCACGCCGATCCCACGTGCGCCCGGCACGGCGTCGACCGCGGGCAGATCGATGTGTCCGCCGCCGTCATCCGGCTCTTCGAACGCCTCGGCTGGGTCTGGGACGTGCACTGGCCCGACCCCGCCAGGGTGGCGGCCCGCCGCATCAGGAGCACCGCATGACCACCGGCCCGGCGGACCCTGCCGACCTCGCCCGGCCCCCGCACCACGCCCCACCGCCGGTCGCCCGCCTGACCATCGCCCCGCACACCGACACGGTGCGGCGCATCGACGGCGTCTGGTGGCCGCACTCGGCCGATCTGCTGGCCGAACTCCCCGAGCTGCTGACCGCGCTGCCCTTCGACTGGCCGCGGATCACCCACGCCACGGTGAACGGCGCGGCCTGGCCCGCGCTCCCCGCCCACATCCTCGTCGCCGGCCATGTGGTGCGCCTCCGCAGGACCACCGGCCGCGCGGGCCAGGACACCGTCTGCCTGGTCTCCCCGGGCAACGGGCGCTGGGACCTCATGATCATCCCGCCCGGCACCCCCGAACCCGAGGCCGTCCGGATCATGGCCGAGATGGCCCGCAGCGGAGAGTCGACACCGGCCTGAGCCGGCGCATTGCCGCATGGCGGCACCCGTCGCCGCCGGCCGTCGGGGCCTTGCCCGTTGACCCCGACGATCGCCATAACCCGAGAATCCGCCGCGCGCATCCGCCGGCACCCCGCCCACCGTGCGCGAAACGGCATCCAGCGAGCGGTCGACCGGTGCCCCCGACCCGCTCCGACCTGCGGTTCGGTCGTGATCGTTACTGCGGACGGGTGGTGTTCATCGGAAGAACGCCGATCCGGGGGCGTCGGTCCGTGAATCCTCTCATTGCGTACTCATCATAAGAAAACGCAACAGAAGCGGCGCAAAGTAAGCGATGCGAGCGGAGCGGCGCAACTGAGGCAGCGCAACAGAAGTACGCGCAACACAGCGAGACGCAAGCGCAGAAGAAGCAACGGATCTCTCGGGGAGATCCTGACCGAAAGTGAGGGGACCATGGCTGCGACCAAGGTCATGAAGTTCTGGGCGGTGTGCCTTGCCGTTCTCGGCAAGCTGTTGGCATCGCTGGGTGTCTCCGCGCCGGCGTCGGCCGCGCGCCGCGAGGCCGCACTGTACGAGCAGACCCTGGACAACGGGAGTGCGGGCACCGATGTCCCGGGCGGCGAGGGTCCCAAGGCGGTGCACTGCACCAAGCCGGACCGCGACCCGGATGCGGGGACCCCTGCGGCCCCGGCCGCCAAGCCCGTGCCCAGCGTGCCGGCCCCGCGCTCGGTGCCGCTGTACGACCAGGGCTGGTCCGCCGGCTGGGCGTTCGTCTACCCGGAGCTGCCGCCGACGATCAAGCAGCGCATCAGCGCCGAGGCGCACGGAGCCTCGCCGGGGCTGCGCAGCCGCCGCATCGAGCCGCTGACCACCGGCCGCAGCGGAGCCGACCCGCGCATCGGCTCGTCCGCGGACGCGCTTCGCGGGCTCATCCCGGCGGCCCGTCGCCATGCGCACACCGCCCGCACCATCTGAGCCGGGCGGCAGCAGTTCCCGAGCGGTTCCCGAGCGGTTCCCGATGCAGGCCCGCCGGCCCCGAAGTGAGCGGGACAGCGCGTGACCACAGCGCGCCGAGCAGAGCGAACGCAGACGACGCAACTGACGTAGCCGATGTAACCGACGCAACCGATGTAACTGACACAACTGACACAACTGACCTCCACGGCACGGGCGATGCCCACGGCGCGTGAGATCAGTACGCGGACGACGTACACGACCACGACGCCCGACGCATGCGATCCGTACGAGGACGACGCACACGACGCAGACGAAGAGCCAGCCGAAGACGACCCAGCCGAAGACAACCCAGCCGAAGACGGCGAAGCCCGTGCGGGTCGCAGAGACGACGAAGGCCGTGAAGACGACGAAGCTCATGGACACGTAGGGCCGATGACGACGGCGAGGCGATGACGACGTAGCGATGTTTCACGTGAAACATCCCCGGCCGTGAACCACCGGTAGAGCGCCCGTAGTTCAACCGCCCGAAGGACGACAGCGCCAAGGACGACAGCCCCAAGGACGACAGCCCCCAGATCAAGCGCCCGAGCGCTACCGCTCGGCCCCCGACCGGGGCACCGGTCCCGGACCCACCTCCTCCTCCAGCCCCAGCTGCGCACGCAATGCCCGTGCGTCCGGCTTGCCGTTGGCCGTGAGTGGGAAGTGGTCGACGACATGGACCGCATTGGGCTGTTCGTACTCCGACAGGTGCTCGGCGAGTCGCCGGCGCCAGGTGAGCGGGGCCTCGCCCTCAGGGTCCGCGACCACGAAGTGCAGTGCGCTGCCGCGGCGTTGGTCCTCGACCGCCAGCACCTTGACCGGGCGGCCACAGGCCTCGGCGCGGCGTTCCAGGCTCTCGGGGTAGAGCGTGAAACCGAAGCGGTGCACGGCCTGATTGCGGCCCACCACTCGTACGACGCCGTCCGCGTCGACACTGCCCCGGTCGGCCGTCGGATACCAGGCGTCGGGGTCGACGGGCGTGAGCGAGCCGTCCTCCTGGAGGTAGCCGGCCATCAGCCCGGGGGAACGCACCTCGATGCCGCCGAGCTCGCCCGGGTCGGCAGCGCTGCCGTCGGGGCGCCGCACCCGCAGCCGTACGCCGGGCAGCGGGCGCCCGCAGCCGTGCGGTGTGTCGGGGGTGGCCAGTGCGACATTGCCGAGTTCCGTCAGACCGTAGCCGTCCAGCAGGGGGCGGCCCATCGTCGTGTGGAAGGTCTCGGCCAGCGGGGCCGGCAGCGGTGCGCCGCCGACGCCCCATATCCGCACGCCCGCGAGCCCGGCGCGCACCTCGGGGCGGCGTCGTACCACGCCCAGCAGCGAGTGGTACGTGGACGGCGCGGCGTCCACCGCGGTGGCGCCGTGCGCGGCGGCCTGGGTGGCGGCCGCATCGAGCCGCTGGTAGGGGGTGACCAACAGGGTGCAACGGGCCAGCCACCACAGCAGGATGACGGAGAGCCCGTACTGGTGGGAGAAGGGCAGCAGCGGCGCGAGTACGTCGTCGGTGCGGTAGCCCATGGCTTCGATGGTGCGCAGCGAGTTGTCGAGGACGGCCCGGCCGGGCTTGACGATGCCTTTGGGGCGCCCGGTGGTGCCCGAGGACCACAGGACGAGGGCGTCGGGGCGGCGGAACCAGCGGGTCAGGTCCACGTCCGCGGGCGGTGCCGGCGGGGCGTCGACGGTCAACCGCGGGTAGTGGATGACGCGCCGGTCGGGGAGGCCGGGGAAGCCTGCGGCGCGGTCGGCGGCGGTGACCAACCAACGCGCCCGCGCCTGGCGGGCCGCGGCGTCGGCGTCGGCCGCGGAGAGCCGGTGGTCGAGTGGGATCAGCGAGGTGTCCAGTTGCATCAGGGCCAGCAGCGTCAGGACGTAGTCGACGCTGTTGTCGCCCTGCACCAGGACCCGGTCCCCGGCCCGTACGCCGAGGTCGTGCAGGGCGTGTGCGGTGGTCTGCACCCGGCGGTCGAGCGCGGGGCCGTCGAGGTGCCCGGTGTCGCCGAGCGGGGCGGAGGTGCCGTCGACGAGCCGGGCGGCGGCGACCGGAGGGGCGATGGTGTCGGTCATGGGTGCTGCTCCGATCCCTGGGGGTCGAGGGGGCGCCGCACGGGCCACTCGGGGGTGGCCGGGCACAGCATCGAGGAGGTGGTGGTGGCCACCCACAGCCCGTCCGCGTCGTGGAACTCGCAGTCGACGGTGAGCAGCCGGCGGCCCGCGAGCACGGTGACGCCGGCGAGGCGGACGGTGGCGTACAGGGTGTCGCCGGCGTGTGCCGGCCGGGCGTGGCGCAGCGTCTGGGAGCGGTGCACGGCGCCGTCGGTGGTGGTGAAGTCCGGTCGGGTGCTGAGGAGTTGGTCTTCGGCCCGGGCGGCGAGGGTGGCCAGGTAGGTGGGCGGTGCGATGACGTCGGGATGACCGAGGGCGCGGGCGGCGGCCGGGTCGGTGTACGCCGGGTGGGGGTCACCGAGCGCGGCGGCGAAGGCGGCGATCCCCGCCCGGTCGAGGGCGTACGGGCCGCAGCGCAGGGAGCCGTGACCCGCCGGGGCGGGCTCGGGCGGCGGCGCCGGTCTCTCCGCCATGGCCGGTCAGTCGCCGATCATGTGGCGGCCACCGTCCGCGTGGACGATCTCGCCGGTCGTGGCGGGCAGCCAGTCCGACAACAGGGCCACGCAGGTGCGGGCGACCGGCTCGGCGTCCTCGGGGTCCCAGCCCAGGGGGGCGCGGGCCGCCCAGCCCTTCTCGAAGGACGGGCCGTCGCCGCCGATGCCGCGGGCGGCCAGGGTGCGCAGCGGGCCGGCGGCGACGAGGTTGGCCCGGATACCCTGTCCGCCGAGGTCGCGTGCCAGGTAGCGGGAGCAGGCCTCAAGTCCCGCCTTGGCCACGCCCATCCAGTCGTAGCCGGGCCAGGCGCGGGAGGCGTCGAAGTCCACGCCGACGACCGAGGCGCCGGGGCGCAGCAGCGGGCGGCAGGCCATGGCGAGTGCCACCAGGGAGTACGTCGAGGTGTGCAGGGCGGCGGACACATCGCGCCAGGGGGCGGTCAGGAAGCCGCCGTCCAGGCAGTTGGCGGGGGCGTTGGCGACCGAGTGCAGGACGCCGTCGAGTCCGTCGAGGTGGGCGCCGACCCGGTCGGCGAGGGTGCTGAGCTGCGCTTCGTCGGTGACGTCCAACTCCACCACGGGGGGCTCCTCCGGCAGCCGCCGGGCGAGCCGGGCCACCAGGCTCGGCCGTCCGTAGGCGGTGAGGACGATCTTGGCTCCCTCTTCCTGGGCGAGCCGCGCCACCGCATAGGCGATCGAACGCTCGGTGATCACACCAGTGACGACCAGCCGCTTTCCGTCGAGCAGACCGCTCATGCGGTTCCTCCGTCTGACTCGTTCTCGACTCCAGAGTCACAGAACGTAACTCAGAAGCGCTAAAAATAGCTCAGAAGTGCTGAAAGCAGCTCAGGAGCTTTGTCCGACCTGGGTCTTGAAAGGCCAACGTTGACAACCTATCCGACCTCCAGTTGACTAGAATAGTCAAGCACAGTCATGAGAGTGACTCTTGTGTCATGGAGGATCCCTGTGTCGCGCCGGAGGTGGCGGCAGCGGTCCTCGCGGGCCACCGGGCCCGAGCCGGGCCGGACCGACGCCGGTACGCGCCGCCCCGCTCCGCCCTGCCTCGCTCCGTGCGTCCCGTACACCCCGAACGTCCCGTACACCCCGCGCCCCGCGGCCGACCCGCATGGCCCCGGGGCTCCGCACCCGACCCGTAACACCCCGCATTACGCAGAGAGGTGGCCGTGATGACCGTCCCGACCCGCGAAGAGATCGTGGCTCAGCTCGCCGAGATCCTCAACGAGGTGGCAGGCGTACTGCCGTCCGAGGTGACCGAGGAGAAGTCCCTGGTCGAGGAGTTGGACGTGGACTCCCTGGCGATGGCCGAGGTCATCGTTGTGGCCGAGGAGCGCTTCGGGATCGCCCTGCCCGAAGAGGAGATGAAGGACATGCGTAGGGTTTTGGACATAGTGCTCCGGGTGGAGAAGCAGTTGGCCTCCTGAGGCGTGCCCGTGCCGTGCGCCCCGCGCCGGACCCGTGTCCGGTGTGCTCCTGCCGGGCCCCGCACCGTCCGGCAGGAGCACATGCCCCCAAGGCTTTTGAAGAGAAGTCAGATTGCGTGCAACGGTGGATCGGGGCAGTTCGCCAACGGATCAACCACTCTTCAACGGGGGGTCGGACCCTGCTCGATCCGCTGTCGAAGTGAGGCCCAAGGGCCCTGACGAGGGCTTGACTTGGCGAAATGTGGTAATGATCGACAGTAAACCTAAGTTGATTTTCGGCCGTTGCTTGTTGACGCAGGCATAGACCAGGGTTACCTTGAGGATCTCCGGAGGGTAAATCAAATCGACTCAGTGCACTGCTTTCTCGGGCGCAATCTTCCCGTGGAAAGGAGACATGGTGCGAGGGGATCTATGCGGGGGGACGAGCCTTTCTGTGGCGCGCACTCACTCAACCATGAGGGCAGTATCGAAACTCCGGCGAAAAGTGCAAACGTGCCTGGTGGGGGCGGTGTCCGGCGTACATGCGCACCCTCCGAATTAGCCGACGGATTCTTACACATATTCTCGCCCGCAGTCGGCGACATTCGCGAAACCGCGTGTTTGGCCGACTTTCTCGGCCGATTACTACAGTGCTCTCCCGCCGATATTCCGGTCATTCGCGACGGCTTCGGCCGCCCGGTGTCCGCCGAACCGCCCGCCGTCACCGGCTGGCCTCCCGGAGCCCGGCTCTGCCTCGGCATCGCCACGGACCGGGACCGGCAGCTCCTCGCCGTGACCCGGGACCTCCCCGTGGCCCTGTCCGTGCACACCGTGCCGCACGGGCCGATCGGCGAACTGCTGCTCCCCTTCACCCCGTTGGAGCGCCGCTACGTACAGGAGTCCCCTGCGGCCCGGCGGGCACACCGGCTGGCGCAGCTGTGGACCCGTAAGGAGGCGGCCCTGCGGCTGACCGGCCGCGGTGGTCTGGCCACCGCCGACGAGATCGACGCGCTGAGCGAGGCACGGGACGGCAAGGTCGTGGTCCCCGCGTCCCTGGCCTACCCCGGAGGGGTCGCCTACGTCCGGGATCTGCCCGCCGGCCCCCGCGCGGTGGCCTGCGCGGCCACCGCCGTCCCGGCCCCCGGCGTCCGCATCCGACAGCCGAACTCCCTGGACCCGCACGCCGGTCCGTAGTCCGTAGTCGAAGGCCCGTAACCGAGGCGCGTGGCCGAGGCGCGTGGCCGAGGCGCGTGGTCCGCAGCCGAACGCCGAGGCCGCGCCGAGGCCCGCTCGGTCCTTGCACCTAGGGGGTGGGGGAACACATTCCGTAGGGGTTAGGTGCACCCCTTGCGGGCCACAACGGGACCGGGACGGACGGTATTCCTGCGGCAAGGCAAGGCAAGGCAAGGCAAGGGCACGCCACCGTCCGACTCGTCAGGGCGAGGGCGTGCCCCCCCGTGCGACTCGTCAGCGCGGGAGAGGAACGGCCTACGGCATCAGGAGCGGTCTACGGCAGTCAGGAGCGGTCTACGGCAGTCAGGAACGGCCTACGGCATCAGTACCGCGTGCGGGTCCGGGCCCTCGCCTGTGCGGCCGCCGGCGCTCAGCTCGCGCCAGCTCTCCAGCGCCAGCCGGAACGCGCCGGCCCCCTCGTACCCTTCGGCCGCCAGCTTGAAGTCGGCCTCCGCGGCCTCCGCGGAACCCTCCGCGCGGTGGGCACGGGCCTTGTGGAGCAGACAGCGGGCGCGGTCGAGCGGTGCGAGCTCCCCGGCGTCGAGGTCGATCGCGGCGGCGTGTTCGCCGGCCGCGATGGCCTGGTGGTGGCGGAGCGCGCCGGCGGTCTCCAGCACGGCCAGCCAGGTCCGGGAGGGCGGCGTGTCGACCAGCGCGACGGCCTGCCGGGCACGCCCCAGCAGGGCGTCCGCCTCGTCGTCCGGACCCGCCGCGAGCGTCAGCAGCGTCCGGGCCCGGGCCAGCCGCAGCCGGAGCCGTACCCCGTCGGTCGTGGCGAGCAGCTGCTCCGCCTCGGCCATCAGCTCCAGCGCCCGGTCGGGGTGTCCGCCCAGATACGCGGCGCCGGCCACCGCCCACAGGGCGCTCGCCCGCAGTTCACCCGCCGGCAGGGGGGCGATCTCCGCGTCCAGTTCCGCCCCGAGCTGCTCGGCGCGGCTCCACTCCCCACTGTCGACGGACGCGGACAGCAGCGCCACCTGGGCCTGCGCCCGCTCCGGGCGGCCGGGCTCCAGCTCGCCGGTGACCCGGACCGCCTCCTCGGCGAAGCGCACGCCCTCCGCCAGCCGGCCCGCGGCGCGCAGCAGCTGGGCGAGCTCGATCGCGACCCGGGCGTGCAGTACGGGGGCGGTGCGGGTGAGCGGGTCGTCGAGCAGTTGGCGCAGCGCGGCTTCGTGGCGGGCGGGTTCGTCGAGCCGGCCCAGGACGGTGGCCAGCTCCCAGCGGGCCTCCCAGCGCACCTCGTCGTGATCGGTGCCAGCGGCCTGCTCCACCACGGACTCCAGCTGCCGCCGGGCCGCGGGCCAGTCACCGGCCAGCTGGCTGGCCCGGGCAGCCACCAACTCGCCGACCAGACCGAGCCGCTGGGCCAGCCGGTCGCCCGGCTCCTCGGTGGCGCTGAGCGCCTCGACCGTCGTGCCGAGCCGTTCCGCGATCGACCGGGCGATCTTGGCGCCGGGGACTCTGCGGCCGTTCTCGACCAGCGAGACGTAGCTGGGGGAGAGATCGTCCCCGGCGAGGTCCCCCTGGGACAGACCCTGAGCGCGCCGGACCTCCCGCACTCGCTTCCCGAAAGCAGGCTGCTCAATCACCAAGAAAAACGCTCGCAGTTGAGTTGGGCGGACGGACGGTGGCGGCGGAGGGACGGCGCCCTACGGATGGAACGTGGTGACGGGGAGTCTACTCACCGGCGGGCCGCGCAGGGGTGCGTGTGGACGACCTTCCTCCCTTCGGGGAGTCATTTTTTGTCACGTACGGAGGAGGGTATTCCCCTTGCTCGTCCGTGGGCATCGCGACAGCTGAGAGGCCAGCTCGGCGGCTTTGCGCAGGGGAGAGCGGTCGCTCGACAGGGTCGTGGAGAGATCGGCGACGCGGCCGTTTGTCATATGGGTGAGTCGAGTGCAATGACTTTACTTGACAATAAATGACAATTGGCTGACGCTGACCCTCCATGGACTACGCCCCGAGGAGGGACACATGAGCTCCGCTCCCGCATGGCCGACCGTGGCCGCCGAGCCGGAGGACACCATCGACAGCCGACGTGCGGCGGCCGTGCAACGGGTCCGGGACTTCCTGGTGAACGATGCCGGCACCGTGCACGAGCTGCTGTGCGAGATCTCCACCCACCGCGCCGCGCGCTACGAGATCGAGTCGACCGTCGCCACCCTCGACGGGGCTCTGGACGAGGTGGCCACCCACCGGCCCGGCCGGGTCCCCCGGCTGGCCGCCTTCATGCCGTCGAACGTCATCCTCTACTCCTACGCCCTCTACCTCCTGGTGCCCGCCCTCTACACCGACCGCCTGGTCTTCCGCCCCTCCAGCCGCGTCAAGGACCAGATGCGCCGGCTGCACACCCTGCTCGCCGAGCAGCACGGCCTGCCCATCACCCTCACCACAGCCAGCCAGCGGGAGTTCCTGCACGACGACGTGCTCCCCGCCGACGTCGTGGTCTTCACCGGCGCCTACGCCAACGCCGAGCAGATCCGCGCCCAGCTCTCCCCCGGCCAGCTCTTCCTCTTCCTCGGCTCCGGCGTCAACCCGTTCGTGGTCGCGCCCGGCGCCGACGTCGAGCGGGCGGCCCGCGACGCCATCGCGATCCGGGTCCTCAACACCGGCCAGGACTGCCTGGGCCCCGACCTGTTCAGCGTCCACGACTCGCTCCTCGACCCGTTCGTCGACGCCCTGGTCAGCGAGCTGAAGGGGCTGCGCTACGGCCCGTACTCCGACCCGGACGCCGACTTCGGGCCGATCTTCTACGAGAGCGCGCTGGAGGACGGCGCACAGTTCCTCGCCCGCAACCGCGCCGGCATCGTGCACGGCGGACACGTCGACTTCCGCGCCCGCCGGCTCGACCCCACCGTCGTCGTCGGCGAGGAGGTCACCCCGCGCAGCCAGGTACCGGAGTTCTTCGCCCCGATCTTCAACGTCGCCGGATACCGCGACGAGGACACCCTCGCCGCGACCCTCACCACCGGTATGTTCACCGAACGCGCCCTGGGCTCCAGCGTCTACGGACACGCCCCCGCCCTGGTCGAGGCGCTCCGCCGGCGCACCACCGTCACCCTCGACACCACCCTGCTCTCCATCGACGACGGCAACGCCCCGTTCGGCGGCTACGGCCGGATGGCCAACTACATCTCCGACGGCCAGGACGTGCGCGCCGAGCCCGTACTGATCTCCAAGGCCGTCGCCGCCTACCGGCCGGGAGCCGCCCGATGACCACCACGACCCACCCGACCGCCTGGGCCGCCCTCGCCGACCACCTCCGGCACCTCGGCACACGGGCGGTCTTCGCGCTGCCCGGCGACGACATGGCGCTCCTCGGCGAGCTGGAACGCGCCGCCGACATCCGCGTGGTGCTCTGCCGCGACCAGCGCAACGCCGTCTTCATGGCGACCGGCTACGCGCTCACCACCGGCCGCCCCGGCGTCTGCGTCATCGGCAAGGGCCCCGCGTTGACCAATGCGCTCACCGGCGTCCTGGAGGCGCGCTCGGCCGCCGCGCCGCTCCTCCTGATCGCCGACGGCACCCGGCTCGACCGGCTCGGCACCGGCGCCTTCCAGGAGCTGGACCAGCTCACCGCGGTCCGCCCGTACGCGAAATGGGCGGTCCGCGTGGACCACGCCGACCGGCTGCCGGCCGCGCTCGACAAGGCCACCGCCCTCGCCGTCAACGGCACGCCCGGCCCGGTCTACGTCGAACTCGCCGAGCAGATCGCGGCCGAGCCGGTCACCCGCAACGGGCCCTGGCGCCCCGCCACCCCGCAGCGGCCGGGCCCCGACCCGGACGCCCTCGCCGCCACCGCGGAGCGCCTCGCCGCCGCCGAGCGGCCGCTGCTGCTGGTCGGCGGCGGGGCCCGGCACCGCAACGCCGGCCGCCGCATCGAGCAGCTCGCCGAGCGCCTCGGCGCCGGCCTGTTCACCACCGCCTCCGGCCGCGGCACGGTCGCCGAGGACCATCCCCTCTACTGCGGCGTCAGCGGCCTCTACACCGTCGCCCCGGCGGATGCCCTGTGGCAGGAGACCGACCTCGTCATCGCGCTGGGCAGCCGCCTGGAGGAGACCGCCACCTTCGGCTGGCCCGAGGACGCGTCCCAACTCCCGGTCATCCAGGCCGTGGTGGACGAAGCGGGTCTCGCCATGGAGCGCCCCGGCGCCCACGTCCTCGGCGACGCCGGCCGGATCGTCGACGGCTGGACCGAGCTGCTGGCCGACCACCGGCCGCGCGGCGCCTGGCCGGAGCGGATCCGTACGGTCCGGGCCGCGCTCGCCCGGCGTGCCGCGGACCGTGCCGAGGAGGCGGCCAAGCGGGTTCCGGACGGGGCCGTCCCCGTCGCCGACGTCCTGGCCGCCCTCGACCGGGCCGTCCCCGCGGACCGGGTCCTGGTCCAGGAGAACGGCCTACAGGACATGTGGTCGTACTACTTCCCCCACTACGCGCTCGCCGTGGGCGGCGGCTCCGTCGTACCCAGCGAGCAGACGCCGCTGGGCTTCGGCGCGGCGGCCGCGGTCGGCGTACGGCTCGCCGAGCCGGCCGGGCGGCCGGTGGTGGCGGTGGTCGGCGACGGCGCCTTCAACCTCTTCCGCAGCGAGCTCCCCACCCTCGCCGACGCCGGCGTCGCCGTCCTCTACGTCGTCCTCGACAACGGCGGTTACGGCTGGCTCCAGTCCAACCTCGACCGCGTCAGCGGCCCCGCGTCGCGCTTCGCCTTCACGGCCGCACGCCGCTCCGGCAACGAGGGCCTCGCCGACGCGCACGGCTTCGACCACGTCCGGGTGACCTCCCCCGCCGAGCTGCCCGCCGCGCTGACCGCAGCATGGCGCCGGGTCTCGGCAGGCACGACGGCCATCGTCGAGGTCGCAGTCGCCCTGGAGGACACCCCACCGGGGATGGCGGAGTCGGCGGGGGACTTCCCCGTGCGGGAGCCCTCCGCTGCGCTTGGCTGACCTCCCACGTTTTTGGCTTTCCCGCCGTGGCCTGGCGGCCGGCGCTCGCCCCACGTTGTTGGCTTTCTCGCCGTTGCGCCTGCGGCGGGCGGTGCCGCTGCGCGGGGCTGTTCGGCTGCGGGTGTGGGCCTGCGGGGCTGGGTGTCCGGACTGCTTCGCTTTACGTCCGGAAACCCCGCCCCTCCGGCCCCCACCCTCCCGTGGGTGGGAGAGAAAAAGGCCGGTGGGGGCGCGCACGGGTGGTCCCCTGCCCGCAGTGAACTGACGGCGCCCGCCCCCACCGGCCTCTCACCACCCACTCACGGGAGGGGACGGGCCGGAGGGGCAGGGGTGTGGGACGTAAAGCGAAGCAGTCCCACACCCCTGCCCCGCAGGCCCGTCACCGCACTCAACAACCCACGCCCGCCGCAGGCGCAACGGCGAACAACCACCACGGCGGGAAAGACAACCACGTGGGGCAAACGCCGGCCGCCAAGGCCATGGCCATGCCCTGGCCCGACCGGCACGGGGGAGCCAGTCGAGACCAGGGCACGGCTTCTTCGTGCGGAGGGAGCCACGCCTGCGGCGTGACGGCCGGCGGCGTGACGGGGGATGCGCTCCGCTCCGTACGGATCGGTGTCAGGTCTTGGTCTTGGTGCGGAACTTGGCGACGGCCAGCGGTGCGGTGACCGCCGTGAGGCCCAGTGACCACAGCAGGGTCCAGGTCACCGGGCCGGCCACCGGGCCCTCGCCGAGGGCGAGTCCGCGGGCCGCGTCGGCCATGTGGGTCAGGGGGTTGAGCCGGGTGAAGGCGTGCAGCCAATCCGGCATGGTGGCCGGTGCGACGAAGATGGACGAGCCGAACTCCAGGGGCGTCAGGACGAGGACCGAGAGGGCCTGGATGGACTGGGCGGTGCGCAGGGTCAGGCCCAGCAGCATGAAGATCCAGATGAGCGAGGTGCCGAAGACGGTGGTCAGGGCGATCGCGCCGATGATGCCCGGCCAGCGGCCGGAGAAGTCGAAGCCGAGCACCGCGGCGAAGAGCAGCAGGACGGTGATGGCGACCAGCATCCGGCCGGTCTCGACCACGATCTTGGCCAGCAGCACCGAGGAGCGCGCGATGGGCATCGTGCGGAAGCGGTCCATCAGGCCGGTGCGGAAGTCGTCGTTGATGCCGGTGCCGACGGCCATGGCGATGGTCATGCCGAGGATCACCATCAGGCCGGGCACGAGGAACGCGGTGTACTCGTCACGGGAGCCGTGGGCGCCGATCGCTCCGCCCAGGCCGAAGACGAAGAGGACCGTCAGCACGATCGGCATCAGCAGTGCGTCGGTCATCGACCCGGGGTTCTGGCGGATCTGTAGCACGTTGCGGCGGACCAGCGCGCCGGTGTGGCGGGCCGTGGCGCGCAGGCCGATCCGCCCCTCGTCGACGAGCGGGACGGTCGGCTCGGGCGTCAGCACCTGGGACGACATCTCGGCTGCTCCCCCCGTCAGGCCCGGGTGCGGCGGTCGTCGAGCCAGCGCTGCCAGTACGTGCGGCGGTCGCTGCTGGGGTGGGCGACGATGATGTCGCCGAAGACGGCGGAGCCGGTGATCCGGACGAGCGGGGTGACGGCTTCGGGGCCGGAGTGCTCCCGGGTCAGATTGCGCAGATCGCCGAGGACCTTGCTGCAGTTCATCTCGACCCGGACGCCCTCGGGGAGCAGCAGGTGCACGTCGCCGACGATGGCACGGGCCACGATGGTCAGCTCGCCGGTGGGCGGGGCGGGGGAGGAGCACAGGTCGAGGGTGAGGTCGCCGAGGACCGCGGTGGCCTCGATGCCGTGCTCCAGCGCGGGGCTGTGGTGGATGAGGTCGCCGAACGTGGCGCGGAAGACGCGCTGCCCGTTGGCGGCGCCGGCCGGGTCGGGCGGGGTGACGTGCGGCAGGTCCTCGCCGACGGAGTTCAACTCCTCGCGGGTGCGGGCGAGGTAGGCCGCTTCGGAGCGCTCGGCCAGCTCCTCCAGGGTTAACCGGCCTTCCGCGGTGGCTTCCCGGAGCCGTTCGACCATCTGCTCGCGTTCGGCGTCCGATGCCAGGACCGCACGTGACGATGAGGAGGGTGCGGTGGTCGGGGCCGGATCCTTGTGCAGATCGGGGCGTTGCGGCTGGGTCATGGGTGGTGCCTCCGCGGTTTCGGCGGTGGGGTGGGGCGTTGGTGCCTCATCCGACCACGTACCGGGGGGCGCGGGCATCGCCGTGGGGTAGTACATCGAAAGGCTGACCTGGATGCAGGGTGCACACAGTTCGGCGTACTCGGCGGCCGGTTTTCCCGCCCGGGGTGTTCGTCGAAATGATCTCGGCTGGTCCTGGTGAAGACCGGTGAAGAAAGCCCAATATCGGTCGACTTCTTCTTGACTACTTGGTAAAGTGCCAGCACTCATTGTGACTCGCCGATTTGATGCAGCCGGCCGGAGTCATCCACCGTTCAAAATCCGGAGGGCTTGTCGAATGCCTGAGCTGGCGGACACCGGGCGGCGAATCAAAGAGCTTCGGGTCAGCGCGGGAATGACACAGCACGACCTTGCCGGGTCCGAAATGTCGTCCAGCTACATCTCGCTCGTCGAACGCGGGAAGCGCATTCCCAGCGGTCGGGCGCTCAAGATCCTGGCGGAACGACTCGGGGTCGGGGTGGAGGAAATAGCCGGAGGTGCCGAACCGGTCGAAACCGCCGGCCGGGTCCGCCGGCTCGATCTGGTCGGACGATTGGTGGCGGCCCGCCGGCAATGGGAGGGCGGCGACGCCGAGGGCGCGCTGTCGGAATTCCGCGCACTGGCCGAGATTGATCCGGCCGGCCGACAGGACGACGTATTTACCGAGGCGCAGCTCGCCATTGCCGAAATACTGGGCACCCTCGGACGCGCCGACGAGGGCGCCGGGGTGCTGCTGCGGATGCTGGACGGGCTCGCCCCCGCCCCGTACGCCGAGGCCCGGCTGCGCGCCCTGATCGCGCTCGCCGATCTGCTGGAGTCGGCCGGCCGGGTCCAGGACGGGCTGCGCTATGCGCTCACCGGCTCCCTGGAGTGCGCCGACCGGCGCTCCGCCACCGGGTTCCACTCGCTGCTCGTCCTCGACGTGCTCACCCGCTGCGCCTACTGGAGCGGCTGCCCGGAGTGGGCGCCCGCCGTGGACCACGGGCGGCCCTCGGCGGACGGGGTGTTCCCCGGGCCGCGCGCCACCATCGACCTGCACCGGGCGCTCGACCTGCGCGACCGGGGGGAGATCGAGCGCGCCGCGGCGCTGCTGGGCACCTGTGCGCGCCGGGTCACCCCCGCGGCCGGCTTCCCGCTCTGGGAGAAGATCCACGGTCGGTACGCCCTGGTGTTGCTGGAGCGCGGGGAGACCGCCGCGGCGCGCAGCATCGTCGAGCGCGGCCTGGTGGTGGCCTCGGTGGGGCAGGAGCCGGACTTCCCGCTCTGGCTGACGACCGCGGACGCGGTGTGCGCCGAGGCGGTCGGAGACCTGGACCGGTTGGCCGCGCTGGGTGCGGAGGTGGCCGCGCTGCCGGACGCCGGCCGCAGTCATGAGAAGGCCGCCGCGCTCGGGGAGATCGCGGCGGCGTGTGCGCGGGTCGGGGACCGGGAAAGGGCGGCCGGGCACTTCAGGTATTCCGCCGATCTGTTCCGGCGGGCCCAGGCGTACCGGCACGCCGAGCGGGCCCGGGAACGGCTGGCGGACCTGATCGAAAAGCGCGACTGACGCGCCGACGACAAAAGCGCCGAGCGCCGCAAATGCCGCTATTGCCGGCAATGCGGGCTTATTTATTCGACTTCTTTCCGAGGCCCAACAGCGCGAACAGTGCCTCCGCGCCACCGACGATCGCCAGGATGAGCCCGGCCTTGTGAAGCGAGACGATCGGCGTCTCCACTTCCTTTGTGGTCAGCCACAGGATCAGGCCGACGATCGCCAGAACAATTCCTACCGCAATACCCTTCATGAGTTCCCTCGTCCCTCGTGGCGGTGCCCCGCGGGCTGTCGCGGGGGCTGGTTGTATCCACCAGCGTCCCGGTGAACGGGTGCCTTCGGATCATCCACAGGTAGGCACTTTCCGCCCCGGCGCCTGTCACTTTCTATGTACTCCGGGCCCTACCTGGGGGTCGGCCGGGCGCCGGCCCCGCTCCCGGCCCCGCTCCCGGCGCCGGCCCGCCGGGTGCGGTCAGCGCCCCGCCGACGGCAACCGCCGGGACCCTACAGTCAATTTTCATGACTCTGGAAGTCATGATCCTGAGAGCGTTTTCGCTGGTGCGGGGCCTGATGTCAGGGCGCAAGACATCGGCTCGACTGACTGGTTGATCGGCAACCTGTTGACAAGCTGATGACTCACCTGTCATGTTTCTGGTCATGAGGACGCCCCGAGCGTGACAACGGGGCAGAAAATCAGGAGGCGGGTTTCATGGAGTTACGCACGGATCGGCGGCGCGTCGTCGTCACCGGCTGCGGCGTGGTGTCCCCCGTGGGAAACACCACTGCGGACTTCTGGACCGCCCTGCTCGCCGGCCGCAGCGGAGTGCGCCCCATTACCCGCTTCGACGCCTCCGGCCTTCCGGTCCGTATCGGCGGTGAAGTCACCGGATTCGACCCGGCGGACTACCTCACACCGCAGGAGGTCCGGCGCACCGACAACTTCACGCAGTACGCGGTGGCCGCCGCCGTCCAGGCGATGCGGGCCGCGGGCCTCGCGTCCCCGGCCGGTGTCGACCCGTACCGCTTCGCCGCGGTGATCGGCTCCGGCTACGGCGCCGCCCACGCGATCCAGCAGCAGTACGACGTCCTCCGGGACCGCGGCCCGCGACGGGTCTCCCCGTACCACTCGGTCCTCACCGCCATCGACCACCCGGCCAGCCTGCTGTCCATCAAGTACGGCATCGGCGGCCCCAGTTGCGCGGTCTCCGCGGCCTGCGCCACCGGCGCGGTGGCCATCGGCGAGGCGGCCGACCTGATCCGCCACGGCCGCGCCGACATCGCCCTGGCCGGCGGCACCGACGACTCGCTCACCGCCGTCGACCTGGCCGGCACCGCCAACGCCCAGGCCCTCTCCCGCCGCAACGACGACCCCGAAGGCGCCAGCCGCCCCTTCGACCGGGACCGCGACGGCTTCGTGATGGCCGCCGGCGCCACCGTCCTGACCCTGGAGGAGGCCGGCCACGCCGAGCGTCGCGGCGCCGAGATCCTCGCCGAGGTCGCCGGCTACGCCACCACCACCGACGCCCACCACGCCACCGCACCCGACCCGACCGGCGCCGGCGCCGTCCGCGCCATGCGCGGCGCCCTCGCCGACGCGGGCTGCGCCCCCGAGGACGTCGGGCAGGTCAGCGCGCACGGCACCGGCACCGTCCTCAACGACCGCATCGAGGCCGCCGCGCTGCGCGAGGTGCTCGGCCCCGACCATCTGCGCCGGACCCCGGTGACCGCGGTCAAGAGCATGACCGGTCACATGCTCGGCGCCTCCGGAGCCGCCGAGGCCGCCGCCGCGGTGCTCTCGCTGCGGGACCGCACCATCCCGCCGATCCGCAACTGCGACCACCCCGCGGAAGAGGACCTCGACCTGGTCGTCAAGGGCGCCCGCGCCTGGGACGGGGACGTGGTGCTGAGCAACTCGTTCGGCTTCGGCGGCCACAACGCCGTCCTGGTCCTCAGGCGCTACCGCGCATGACCCCGTACGCGCCGTCCGGCGCCACCCCCGCCGACCCACGAGACCACTGAAGGAGGAGACGCACCATGCAGGGACGACTGGTGACCTTGGAATGGCCCGGCGACGACGACTGGGCCGCGATCGCCTCCTGGCTGCGGCCCGGCTCGCCGGCGGCCGTGCTCAGCGGCGACTGGGAGCTGCTGGGCGCCGCCGAGATCGAGCAGGCCAACCGCTCGGGACGGGTCCACAACCTGGTGATCCGCACCAAGGACGGCGAACGCATCGGCACCGTCAGCTACCAGCGGTCCGGCCGGATCGGCGGATACACCGTGGGCGGCGCGATCGGCTCGCCGGAACTGTGGCGCCGAGGGTACGGCGCGGAGGCCGTCGTGCTGCTCGTCGACTACCTCTTCCACCAACTCGACGCGCACCGCGTGCAGGTCACCACCGCCGGCTACAACAAGGGCATCATCCGGCTGATGACCAAGACCCCGTTCACGGTCGAGGGCATCCTCCGGGACCACTGCTACCTCGACGGCGAGTACCACGACGCGATCGTGTGGGGGCTGCTCCGCGACGAGCACTACGCGTCGCTCAAACCCAGCGAGGACAACCGCGTACTGGCCGTCGGGCTCGACGACTTCATCTCCGAGGACGACAAGACGCAGGCCCGCGCCGTGCTCGCCGCGCACCTGGCCACCACCGGCCGCACCGCGCTCTCCGCCTACCTCGACGCCGCGGACGGCCCCGCCGACGGCCCCGCCCGGACCACCGGGCCGCACGCCGCCGACCGGCCCGCCGACCAGGACGCCGCCGAGGCCGCCGCCGAGCGAGGTGCCGCATGAGAGACGGCGCCGAGAGTTTCGCCCTGGCCGACCGCACCTTCTTCGACTGGCCCGGCAACTGGGACCTGGAAGCCACCCGCTTCCCCGCCCCGCCGCTCCCCGACGGCTGGACCCGCGACGACAACGAGGCCTGGACCTTCTGCCGCCCGCCCGAGGACCGGCTCCCCGACCAGGGCTGGAAGATCCACGTCAGCGCGGCCCCCGACGACGCCGAGCGCACCCTCGCCGACGTCGCCGGGTACTGCACCCGGCACGGCATCGCCTTCAAGTACCTCAAGAGCGCCAATGTCCTGCGCGCCCTGAGCCGCAAGTACGCCCAGCGCTCCTCCGCCGGCAAGCTGCTGACCGTCTACCCCGCGGACGAGGCCGAACTGGCCGCCGCCCTCGAAGGGTTGGACACGCTCGTCGGCGGCCGTCCGGGCCCGTACGTCCTGACCGACCTGCGCTTCCGCGAGGGCCCGCTCTACGTCCGCTACGGCGGATTCCGCACCCGCTACGTGGAGGACGCCGACGGCGACCTGGTCACGGCCTTCACGCGCCCCGACGGCACGCCGGAGCCGGACCGCCGCACCCCGGTCTTCCACACCCCCGACTGGGTCACCGTGCCCGACGTCCTCAAGGAGTCGCTGGCCGCCCGGCAGGCCCTGGACGACTTCCCCTACCGGATCACGGGTGCGCTGCACTTCTCGCACGGCGGCGGCGTCTACCGCGCCGAACCGGTCGGCGATGCGGCGCTCGGCGCCGGAGCGCGCAGCGTCGTCCTCAAGGAGGGCCGGCCGTACTCGGGTACCGACGGCGTCGGCCGCGACGCGGTCGCCCGGCTCGCCCACGAGCACGAGATCCTGACGCGGCTGGCCGGACTGCCCGGCATCCCCCGCACCTTCGGCACCTTCGAGGTCCGCGGCCACCTGTTCCTGGTCCTGGAGGACATCGAAGGGCAGGACTTCCAGTCCTGGCTCGCCGGGATCTACCCGCTGACCGTGCCCGAACCCGACGAGTCGGCGGTGGCCGCCCACCGGGACCGCGCCCTGGCCCTGTTCGCCCGCATCGAGCAGCTGATCGCCTCGGTGCACGGGCGCGGCATCCGGATCGGTGACCTGCACCCCGGCAACTTCATCATCCAACCCGGCGACATCCCCGTCCTGTTGGACTTCGAGGTGGCCGACGCGATCGACCGGGCCACCCCCAGCAGCCTCGGCGCCCCCGGCTTCCACCGGGCCGACGCCACCGGCGCGGACGGTGACCACTACGCACTGGCGGCCATCGCGCTGTGGCTGTTCCTGCCGCTCGCCGCGCTCTGCGGTCTGGCCCCCGACAAGGCGTCGGCGCTGCTCGACACCGCGGCCCGCCGGTTCGGTCTCCCGGGCCACCTGGTGGCACGGCTGGCCCCGCAGCTCGCCCCCAACGACAACACCACCTCCCCGCTCCGCTCCCCCCAAGGCACCTTCCCACCCTCGGACGTGCTCGCCTCCCTCGGCCGCGGGCTGCGCGACAGCGCCACCCCGCACCGCACCGACCGGCTCCACCCCGGCGACTTCCAGCAGTTCGCCGAGGGCGGCGCGGGCTTCGGACACGGCGCTGCCGGCGTCCTGTGGGCCCGCCACACCGCCCTCGGGGAACGCGACGAGGCCGGCGCGGCCTGGCTGCGCGCCGCCGTCGACACCGTCCCCGCCGAACGGATCGGCTTCTACGACGGTCTGCACGGAATCGCCTACGTGCTACGGGAGTTGGGCGACGACGAAGGAGCCCTGCGGGCCCTCGACCGGGCCGCCGACCGGCTCTCCGTACGCCACTGCCCCAGCCTCTACCGCGGTCTGTCCGGCGTCGGCCTGAACCTGCTGCACTTCGCCGACGCGCTGGACGACGACGCCCTCCGCCAACAGGCCCTCGGCCTCGCCGACCGCGTCACCCAGCGGCTCGCCGCCGCCCGCACCGAACCCGTCGAGCACAAGCGCCGGCGCGGTTCCACCCACGCCGGCGGGCTCATGTACGGCTGGTCCGGACCGGCGCTGTTCCTGCTCCGCGCCCACCAGGCCACCGGCGACCCCGGCCTCCTCGACGAGGCGGTCCGGGCCGTCCACCGCGACCTCGACCGCTGCGCCCCAGGACCGCAGGACACCCTTCAGGTCGACGAGGGCTTCCGACTGCTGCCGTACCTCGACAACGGCAGCGCGGGCATCGCCCTGGTGGCGGCCGAGCTCCTGCGCCACCGCGACGACGCGCGGATCCACGACGCCCTACCGGCCCTGCTACGGGCCTGCTCCTCCGACTTCGTCATCGAAGCGGGGCTGTGGGGCGGACGCGCCGGCCTGATCGGCACCCTGGCGACCTTGCGGGAGTGGGCCCCCTTCTCCCCGGAGACCGCCGAGCGGTACCACAGCCGCCATCTGACCAACCTTCACCAGCACGCCATGACGCTGAACGGCGCGACGGTCTTCCCCTGTGACGGCCGGGCCCGGATCTCCATGGACGTGGCCACCGGCGGGGCCGGCGTACTGCTGGCCCTCTCCGCCGCCGAACGGGGCACCCCGCTGCTGCCGTTCCTCACCGACCCGCGATCCGCCGCGGCCGTTCACTCGGCCGTCCCGGAGCGCGCCCGCGGTGCCCATGGCACCGCGACCCCCACCGCCCGTCCGGGGCGGCGGGCACTGCGGAGGACGGAAAGGAGGTGTCGTAAATGACCATCATGGATCTTCAGGGTCTGGAGGTGCCGGGCGAGCGTGAGGCCCAGGCTCTCGGCTCCACCGTCAGCACCGGCTGCTGATGTGACGCCGGCGGGACGTGCACCGTCATTGCACGTCCCGCCGGCCCCAGGTGCCCCGCAACGGCACCAGGGACATCAGTACCGCCGTATCGCTGTCCACCGTTCCTGCTCACCCCCGGAGGGAGGTGTCGTAATGACCATCATGGATCTTCAGGGTCTGGAGGTGCCGGGCGAGCGTGACGCTCAGGCGCTCGGCTCCACCGTCAGCGGCGGCTGCTGACACCGAGTTCGGTGTCCACCTACGCACTGTACGCATAAGGATCGAACAACGGAAGGGAGGGGTTTGAGATGACCATCATGGATCTTCAGGGTCTGGAGGTGCCGGGCGAGCGTGACGCCCAGGCGCTCGGCTCCACCGTCAGCGGCGGCTGCTGACACCGCGCCCGGTGGTCCCGTGCCCCCGGCACGGGCCACCGGGCTCTCGCTTTGCACCTGCGCCACGTCTCTTCGCACCTACGCCACGTCCGGACCGCGGCCAACGGACGGAGTCCAGTTGAACGACCACACGGGCCCCGCCCGCTCCCTCTGCGTCATCGGCTGCGGCCCCCGCGGGGCCTCGATCGTCGAGCGGATCCTCGCCAACGTCCCCGCCCTGTACGGCGACCGGCCGCTGGACCTGCACGTCGTCGACCCGTACCCGCCCGGCGCCGGCCGCACCTGGCGCACCGACCAGCCCGGCCTGCTGTGGATGAACTCCGCCGCCGAGCAGGTCACCGTGTACCCCGACGAGAGCGTCTCCTGCGCCGGCCCACCGCGCCCCGGCCCCACCACCGCACGCTGGCTGGACGGCCCGCTGCACGACGGCGGGTACGCCGCCCGCCGCGACCAGGGCCACTACCTGCGGCACTTCTTCGAGACGGTGACCGCCGAGCGGCCCTCCTCGGTCCGGCTCCACGTCCACCGGGCGCGGGCGGTCGATCTGCGCCGCACCACCGCCGACGTGCGCCGCACCACCACCGCCGGCGGCACGGCACCGGCCGGCCGTCAGCAGGTGGTCCTCGACTCCGGCGAACCGCCGTTCCTCGCCGATCGTGTGGTCCTCGCCCAGGGCCACCCCGACGCCCTCGCCGAACTCACCCCGGCGGGCCTGACCCGGATCGGCCCCGGCCCCGCCGACCCCGACGCGCTGGACCGGATACCGCCCGGCGCCCCGGTCCTGGTCCGCGGCCTCGGCTTGGTCTTCATCGACTGCCTGGCGCTGCTGACGGAGGGCCGCGGCGGCCGCTTCGACCGCACCCCGGACGGCCGCCTGCGCTACCTGCCGTCCGGCCGCGAGCCCCGGCTGTACGCGGGCTCCCGCCGAGGCGTCCCCCTGCCACCGAAACCGGCGCGCGCCATCCCACCGGACCCGCCGTCCGGGCGGGACTCTTCGGCCGCTCCTGTCGCTCCCGCCGCTCCCGTCGCTTCCGTCTCTCCCGCCTCTCCCGCGGCTCCCGCCTCTCCCGCGGCTCCCGCCTCTCCCGCGGCTCCCGCCGCCCCGCGCTTCGCCACCGTCGAGGCCTGCCGGGCCCGGCTCTCCCGGCCCGGCGCCACCTTCACGCGCGACGTCTGGCCCCTGGTGCTGGCCGAACTGGGCTGGTGCCACTACCGCGTCCTCTTCGCCGAGCAGCCCGCCTGTACCCGTATGACCTGGGACGACTTTGACGCCCAGTACGCGCTCCTGCTCACCGACGCCGGCCGCCTCGACAAACTCGCCCGCGCCGCGGTCCCGGACCCCGCCGACCGCCTCGACCTGGACCGACTGGCCGCACCCCTGGCCGGACTGCGCTGCGCCAACGCCGACGTTCTCCAGCAGCACCTGCACGCCCACCTCGCCGATGTGCTGCGCCGCCGCACCGGCCCGGCCCGCGCCGTCGCCGCCGCGCTCGTCGACGGCCTTCAGCGCACCGGCGCGGTCATCGAGGAGCTGTGGCGGGCCGGCGACCTGACGAGCCATCAAGTCAGCGAGGCACTCGCCCACTTCACGCTCGGCACCTACCTGAGTTCGGGGCCGCCGCCGCTGCGCGCGGAGCAGCTGCTGGCGTTGGCGGAGGCCGGGGTGGTGGTGTTCGTGGGGCCCGAGATGCGGGTGGAGACCGTGACGGTGGAGGCGGCGGGTGCGACGGAGGCCGCGGGGGCTGCGGGAGTGTCGGGAGCTCCCGGGCTCTTCCGTGCGAGCAGCCCGGCCGTGCCCGGCACCGTCCACGAGGCGGCCATCCTCCTCGACGCCCGCCTGACGTCCCCCGCCCCCGACCGGATCGCCGACCCCCTGCTCCGCGCGCTGCTGTCCCGCGGCGAGTTGGCCGAGGAACGCACCGAGGACGGGGCCGCCAGCGGCATGCTGCGCCTGTCCGGCGCGGACCTGCACCCGGTCGACGCGCATGGCACCGCACACCGCGACCGCATCATCGCCGGCCCGGCCCAGTTCCCCCGCCCGGGCACCGACGCCGTCTACTTCCGCCAGAACGACGCCATAGCGCGCCGGCTGCTCGCGGACGACTGAGCACGGGTACCCCTCCCCACCCACCGCCACCTACATATTTGAAATCAAAAGAAACCGGCGGTCGGTTTTCTCGCGAGTGTCCCCAACGGCATTGTCAGTGCCGTATGCCAAAGTGGGACCAGTAGTTGAGTAGCTCAGCAGTTCGGAAGCTGGGTGGGGATTCGGGGGAGGGTTCGTTCCGCCATGTCATTGGCCGACGAGATAGCGGCAGTTCACGCAGGACAGCCAAATCCAGCCGCATTGGTGGGTGAATTCCGCCGCACCCACGTCCTCCTCCCGACGACGGACGACGCCTTCATGTCTGCGGAGTTGGACGGTATTCGCTGGCTCTACGCCTTCACGGACGAGGAGGCCCTCTCCCGCTTCGCGCTCTCCCGGGGCGTCGAGCCCGGTACGGAGTGGCAGTACGTGACGGCGTCCGGCGCCCGGGTCCTTGACGTGCTGATTCCTGCCATCGAGGGCCCCACAGGAGTGGCGCTGGACGCGGGCAGTGAGCAGGGTGCCCTCTTCCCGCCGGTGTCCGGAATCGTCCCCGACAGCGCAGCAGTGGACATACCGGATGACGATGCCGTGGACGGGATATCTGGGGGGAATGCATAAATGGGTGTGATAGGTGGACCCGGGTATCAGCTCGAACCCGAGGCCTTCGAGGAGATCACCAAGGGCATCAAGGCGGCAACCGCCGAACTGAAAGAGCTGGGCTTTGACATCGAGGCCCAACTCGGTCGCGGTTTCGACAAATTGTCCCTGGATAGCGTGGAATGCGGCGACGACGGCCTGGCCGCCGTACTCGACTCCTTCTGTGACCGTTGGGGCTGGGGCGTCCGCACGCTGATGCAGGACGCCAACGAGTTCTCCAAGAAGCTGGGTCTGACGGCCGGCATCTACTACGAGCAGGAGCAGTACGTCTCGGACGCGCTCAAGCAGACGGTGAACGCGGCGATGGGGGACCCGACCAAGACCGCAGAGCAGCTGCACAACACGTCCTGGGGCGACATCGGCGCGGACAACATCTTCACCCAGGTCAAGAACGCCGACTTCGACCCGACGTCGGAGGCGTCGATGGAGGCGCAGCAGAAGGTGAACGACGCGGCGGAGGGGTTCCTCCAGGACGCCCACTCCGTCCCCGACCGGATCACGCATCCCTTTGACGACCCTGCCGAGGTCAAGACCGAGTTCTACGAGTCGAAGAAGTCCGACCATCAGGGGGGTAGCAACAAGTGAGCTGGCTGGGGGACTTCGCCAACAAGGTCGGCGAGGGGGCGAGCGAGTTCACCGATGCGGTGGAGCGCGGTGCCGGTGAGGTCGTGGAGTTCGGTGCCGACAAAGCGGGGGACGTCCTGGACGCGGTCGGGGCGGACGGCGCCGCCGATGCTGTCCGCTCCGGTGGCGACAAGCTCGCCGGTGCGCTGGGCGCCCACGTCGACGAACGCCAGCTCGGTGAGACCGAGGACCCGAAACAGCTGATCCACGGCGACGTGGAGAAGATCAACGAATCGGCGTCCCACCTGAAGGACTTCTCCGCGGCCTTCGACCGGGTGGCGGACGGGATGCGCAAGATCGGCTCGCACGGTGGCTGGGGCGGCAAGGCCGCCGACGCCTTCCGTGAGAAGTTCGACATGCACCCCAAGCAGTGGATGCACGCCGCCGACGCCTGCGACCACGCCTCGAAGGCGCTGAAGTCGTATGCGGAGACGGTTTCCTGGGCGCAGGGCAAGGCCGGTGACGCGATCGAGAAGTACCGCAAGGCACAGGAGGCCGCGGAGCGCGCCCAGGACGCGTACGAGACCGCGTACGACAACTACCGGGAGCGTCACTCGGCCTACGCGTACCTCGCCTCCCAGGGCAACACCAATGCCGGCCCCGAACCGCAGGCTCCCAGCGAGCCCGGTGACGTGGGCAAGGAGGGCCGCGAGGCGGCCGAGGACATCCTCAAGGACGCCCGCAGCCAGCGCAACGAGGCCGCCGAGCGGGCCCGCAACGCCATCAAGGCCGCCCTGGCCCACGCCCCCGACAAGCCCGCGTTCACCGACCTTGCGGGTGCGGCGCTGAAGGACGGCGGCAAGGCGTTCGTCGTGGAACAGATGCACCTGGCCGGCGGCGCATTGAAGGCCGGCGCCGAGACGCTGAAACTGGCCCGCACCGTCAACCCCCTCGACCCCTACAACCTCACCCACCCCTGGCAGTACCTCTCCAACACCAGCACCACGCTCATGGGCCTGGCTCAGTCCACCCTGCACCCGATCGACACCGCCAAGGGCATGCTCGGCTCCGGTTGGGGCAGCGACCCCTTCGACTCCTTCAGTGCCCTGGCAGTCAACGTCGTCGGCGGCAAGGGCGCGGGTGGGTTGGCGAAGGGCGCGGTACGGGCTGGGGCAAAGGACATCGCCGAAGGCTGGGCGCGACACGCCGCCCGGAACGGCGGCAAGATCACCGTCCGGGACCGGGCCCGTATCGCCGCCTGCAAGATCTTCGGCAGCGACCCCATCGACATGGCCACCGGCCGGATGCACCTACCGCAAACGGACATCGCTCTCCCCGGCAGCCTGCCCCTGACCTTCACCCGCACCTTCGAGTCGTCCTACCGCCAGGGCCGCTGGTTCGGCCCGACCTGGATGTCCACGGTCGACCAGCGCCTGGAGATCGACGCCGAGGGCGTCATCCTCATCGGCGAGGAGGGCAACTTCCTCCTCTACCCCCACCCCGCCGTCGGCGTCCCCACCCGCCCCGTAGAGGGCGACGGCGCCCCGCTCGAACTCACCCCCGACGGCGACTACTTGATCGTCGACCCGGTGACGGGCATCCGCCGCTACTTCACCACCTACACCGATGACCTCGCCGTCCTGGACGAGATATCCGACCGGCACGGCAACCACCACACCTTCGACTACACCGAAGACGGCACGCCCACCGCCATCACCCACAGCGCTGGCTACCGCCTCCTGCTCACCACCGACCAGGGCCGCATCACCGCCCTCCACCTCGCCGGCGCAGCCCCCGACGGCACCGACCAACTCCTGGTCACGTACGGCTACGACGAGCACGGCAACCTCGCCACCGTCACCAAGTCCTCCGGCCTGCCGCTCCGCTTCACCTATGACGACGCCTGCCGCATCACGTCCTGGACCGACACCAACAACAGCAGCTACCACTACGCCTACGACGAGTCGGACCGCTGCACCTCACAGGGCGGCATCGCAGGCCACCTCCGCGGCGAGTTCACCTGGGGCGACCCGGACCCGACAACCGGCCTGCGCACCAACCTCCACCGCAACTCCCTCGGCCAGATCACCACCTACCAGGTCAACGACCACCACCACATCGTCGCCACCACCGACCCGACCGGTGCCACCACCCGCACCGTCCGCGACGCCGCCCACCGCATCCGGTCCACCACCGACCCCCTGGGCCGCACCACCACCATCGACTACGACGACACCGGCCGCCCCCTGACCGTCACCCTCCCCGACGGCACGACCTCCACCACCACGTACGACGCCGATGGCAACCCGGCGACCGTCACCGGCCCGGACGGCACCACCTGGACCCACACCTACGACGCCACGGGCAACCGCACCTCCTCGACGGACCCACTGGGCGCGACCACCACCTACACCCACGACGCCCGCGGCAACCTCGCCTCCGTCACCGACGCCCTCGGCAACACCACCCACCTCTACTGCAACAAGGCGGGTCTACCCCTCTCGGTCACCGATCCCCTTGGCGCGGTGACCCACTACCGCCGCGACGCCTTCGGCCGCACCACCTCCGTCACGGACCCCCTGGGCGAAACCGTCCACATGGTGTGGACGGTCGAAGGGAAACTCGCGGCCCGAATAGACCCCACCGGCGCCACCGAGGAGTGGACCTACGACGGCGAAGGCAACCGCCTCACCCACACCGACGCCATCGGCCAGACCACCCACTACGAGTACGGCCACTTCGACCTGCTCACGGCCCGCACCGACCCCGACGGCGTCCGCCACGAGTTCACCCACGACACCGAACTCCGCCTCACCCAGGTCACCAACCCCCAGGGCCTGACCTGGAACTACGCCTACGACCCGGTGGGCAGGCTGCTGTCGGAGTCAGACTTCGACAACCGCACCCTCACCTACGCCCACGATCCGGCCGGCCAACTGCTGACCCGCACCAACACCCTCGGCGAGGTCACCAGCTACACCCGTGACATCCTCGGCCGCATCACGCACAAGGACGCCGCAGGCCTTGTCACCACCTACACCCACGACGCATCCGGCAACCTCCAACAGGCCGCCAACCCCGACGCCACGGTCACCTACACCCGTGACGTCCTCGGCCGGGTGAGGTCCGAGTCGGTCAACGGCCGCACCATGACGTTCACCTACGACGCCCTGGGCCGCCGCACCTCCCGCACCACCCCCACCGGCCACACCACCACCTACACCTACGACGCCGCCGGCAACCGCACCGCCATGGACATCGCCGGCCACGTCCTCACCTTCGACCGCGACGCCGCCGGCCAAGAACTCACCCGCACCATCGGTGACACTCTCCAGCTGGCCCACACCTGGGACGCCATCGGCCGCCTCGCCACCCAGTCGCTCACCACCGTCGGTACCAGCACCGCCCAAACACCCCACACCGCCGCTACAGAGGTGCAGAAGGTCCTCGACCGCGCCTACACCTACCGCCCCGACGGCAACCTCACCGCGATCGACGACTCCCACACCGGCCGCCGCACCTTCGACCTCGACCGCGCCGGCCGAGTCACCGCCGTCCACGCCACCGACTGGACCGAGACCTACGCCTACGACGCGGCTGGCAACCAAACCCACGCCACCTGGCCCGACCGCCACCCCAACCCCTCAGCCAGGGGCGAGAGGTCATACGAAGGCACTCGCATCACCCGCGCCGGTCGCATCCGCTACGAACACGACGCCCTCGGCCGCGTCACCCTCCGCCAAAAAACTCGCCTCTCCTGCAAGCCGGAAACCTGGCGCTACGCCTGGGATGCAGAGGACCGCCTAACCTCGGTTGTAACCCCCGACGGCACTACCTGGCGGTACGTCTACGACCCCTTCGGTCGCCGAATGGCCAAACAGCGGTTGGCAAGCGACGTCTGCACGGTCGTAGAGCAAACCGACTTCACCTGGGATGACGCCACTCTCGCGGAACAATCGACGTATGCCCCCGCCGCGCGAGATGCCGTCACCCTCACCTGGGAGCACCAAGGCCTAACGCCGGTTACTCAGGTCGAACGCAAGACCACCGCGCCATGTGTGTCCCTCGGCTCCCAACAGGTCATTGACGAACGCTTCTTCGCGATAGTTAGCGATTTGAACGGCAGGCCAACAGAGCTGGTCTCTGACGTGGGTGACATCGCTTGGCTCACCTGCGCCACGCTCTGGGGCACCATCACCTGGAACAGCAATGCAACGGCGTATACGCCCCTGCGCTTCCCTGGCCAATACTTCGACGCAGAAACCCAGCTCCATTACAACGTCCATCGCCACTATGAGCCCACCACGGCCCGCTACCTTAGCCCAGACCCGATCGGCCTCGAAGCCGCTCCCAACCCTGTCGCTTACGTCAATAACCCTCACAGGTGGAGCGATCCTCTTGGTCTAACTCCGTGCCCCTCAGGGTTCACTGATCTTGGCGGAGGACAGTATCGATCTCCGGAGGGGTTGGTGTACGGCCCTGGATCTAAACATGGCCATCGTGTGGACCACGTTATGGAACATGCTGCGCCTGACCCTACGAAGCCCAAGCATAGTGTTTTTAAGAACCCTGGCCAGGAAGATGTCCTTAAGCTTGTGGATGAGGCATGGGCAAAGCACGGTTCACCCATGCCCGACGATCCCGATGCGTACGTCGTGCCTATGGGTAGAGTGGTCGGTACAGCTGGCGAGAGAAATATGAAACTTGTGGTGACCCCGGCGGGTAAAGTAATCACCGCTTTCCCTTGGGCCTGAAAGGTGATTTTGTCGTGATTTGGTGCCCCCGTTGCGACCAGGGTTGGGTTGCAACTTACCGTGTAATCGATCATCCAGAAACTATTAGGGTGTGCGAGGAATGCGATACGGTCTGGGAGGATGGCGATCCTGTAAATACGCCCCCCTTCTTGTATCTCGAAGACTACCTGGCGAGGTTTGGGAAGGGGCCGCTATGGTCTAATTTGGAGCGCCTCGAATGCAATTCAGGTGAGTAGCTATGTGCGCGTACTAATTCAGGTACGCGTTCATTAAGGGAAATGGGGCCGCCGGTGCGGGCCTTCTTGATGAGAAAGTGCCCGTTGGTGTCCTGCTTGGCCTTGAAAAGCTGGACATGGGCATGCGCGTCGTACATCGCTGGTGTGATACGCGGCGCCCTGGCGATCGTCAGCGATTACCGACGCGGGTTGCACGGCCAGTTTCCATAGGGCCACATGCTGCACTATGTCCCTGCCTTGTCTCGACCCTGCAAGCCCGGATGTCAACCGAGGAGGTCACTGCCGAGCAGTTGGCCGCCCGCAGTTGGTGACAGGAGTCGGCGAGCTGTAGGGGCGGGTGCACTCCTGGAATGTGGCCATCGACTAATCCGCGTCGGGCGGGTGGTCTTCGCTGACGCCGCCGTCAGCCAGCAGGCGGTCAAGCATCGTAGATCTGCCCACGGCCCCCGCCCCGGCCGTACGCTGGCTGGGACGGCCACGCCACCTAGGGGGCACGCATGGATCTGTCGGACGAGCTCAGTACCGGTGAGCGGATCAGGGTGCTGCGGGAGTCGCGCGGCATGACACGGGCCACCCTCGCCCACCTCTGTGGGCGAGGTCCTGACTGGCTGAAGAAGATCGAGGCGGGGGAGCGTGAACTCCGTTCTCATACGCTGCTGTTGCGCCTCGGTGCCGCCCTTCAGGTCTCGGATCTATCCGTTCTCACCGGGGACAGTCAAGGCCCGGCGCAGCTGGTGCCTCTTGGCAGGCTGAACCATCCGGCCATGCCGGAGATCTGGACTGCGGTGATGAACCGCTCGCTGACCGCTGCGGTCACGGGTCCCCTGGACCCGGCGGTGCTGCAAGGCCGGGTCGACCAGACGTGGCGCCTGTGGCACACCTCCGAACGCAACCGCACCGAGGTAGGGGCGTTGCTCCCGGGGCTCATCCGCGACGGCGAAGCCGCGGTGCGGGCGCTCGACGGCGAGCGGCGCCGTGCCGCCCTGGTGGCGCTGTCGGATGTGTACCGGCTCACGGGGCAGGCCACTGCCTATGTTGCGCCTGCGGAACTGGCGTGGGTCGTTGCGGACCGCGCCCTGTCCGCAGCGCAGGACGCCGACCAGCCTGCCGCCATTGCCGCCGCCGCATGGAACATGGGCAACATCCTGCGCGAGACGGCCTATCCCGAGGAGGCGTTGCGCATCGTCACCGAGGCTGCCGACCTCATCCGGCCCCATCTCGACGGCGCTCCGGACGACTGGCGCGGTATCTACGGCGCTCTTCAGTTGCACGCCGCGGTCACGGTGGCGCGCGAGGGCCGCGAGGGCGACGCGTGGCGTTACTGGGACAAGGGCGACCAAGTCGCGAAGTCTCTGCCCGCCTCGTACGTCCATCCGTCCACCGTGTTCGGTCGGGCCAATGTCGATTTTCACGCTGTCAGCGTCGCGACTGATCTGCGCAAGGCGCAGAAGGCTCTTGGCCTCGCTGACGACCTCGACCCCGACGTGATGCCCTCCCGCGAGCGGCGCGCCCGACTGTGGGTGGAGGTGGCCCGGGGGCACCTCCAGCGTGGTGACCGGACCGCGGCCCTGCACGTGATGCAGATGGCCCACCAGATCGGCGCCGAGACCGTCAGCTACACCCCGTCCGCCCGCGTCGTAGCCGCTGACTTGTGGCGTTCCGCGCCACGCGCGATGCGCAAGGTGGCCGGCCGACTGGCGGAGGCCGTCGGGGTCTCCACCGCCTGACCAGGGGGACATACAGGGACAGGGGGACGGTTTGTCCCCCTTCTTTGTTGCATCGGCCCCTACGGTGACGCACCTGCCTCCGCGTCGACCGAACGGGGTGACACATGTACCTGCCGCTGGGTGCCCGATTGCACGCATCGACCCGACGGGATGAGTCGCTCACCAGCGACGGTGCCACAGGGGAGATCCGCGTTCCGCTACAAGGACATGGATCATGAATTCTGCGGAAGAGTTTCGCGGGAATCGCCTGAATCGATACAAGTTGAAGTGAGGAATCGTCGCTGTGAGTAGGAGTCGTCAAGTATCCGCAGCATTGAAGGATTTCAGGGAGGCCAAGAAGGCGATTGAGGAAACATTCAATGCGTCAAGTGCGCCTGAAATCGTTGCGGCAGTGCTGCGGCACGATCTTCCGCGCGACGGAGTGTGTGCAAATGGCTTTAGCTACTCGGTGCATGGGATCGGCTACACGGTTACGCTCCCAGACGGTGGACAGGTGCACCTCGATGGAAGCCGCGACGGGGACTTCTTCAAGGTGTACGGCCTGGCGTTCTATTTGGAGAGTTCGTCGAAATTCGAGGAGATGGACATTTCTGCCATCAAGCATGAGTGTGCCATTTTGGTGGAGCGAGGAGAAATCCATCAAGGTCGTAAGGGGGATTACTATCTGAGATAGTGCGACGCAATCTGGCGAAGTCGGCGTCCCGCGGTTGGTCGTTGAGATCCCCTTGTCGGGCCGGATGCCCCTTGCTCAAGGGTGCGAGGCGCGAGCGGTGGGGGATTCGTGCGCTATCGCGCAGAGGCTCTCTGAGAGTCTGGAACCGGTGGTGAGGTGGTTCTTCCGCGCATGCCGACTACCGGGCGGCGGGCATATTGCCGTCGCGCCAGTCGTTCACGCGCTTCCTGATGCTGGGGACCATCGGAAGCGTGTCGATCTCTTCGGGCTCGAACCACCGGACATCCGTGGATTCTTCGGACACTGATAGTTGGCCACCCGCGGGTCGCGCCAGGAAGCAGATGGAGAACACTTGCCGTACTTCGCCGTCGTCGTATGCAAAGACGTGACGAGGGTTGGAGTAGGTGCCGACGATGCCCACGATCTCGATGTCGAACCCGGTCTCTTCTCGGGTCTCCCTCATGGCGCATTCCGGCAGTGACTCGCCGATGTGCATGGCGCCACCGGGGAGTGCCCACATGCCGTTGTCGCGTCGACGCTGGAGCAGGATGCGGCCGGAGTCGTCGACAACGACCGCAGATGCAGCCGGAACCAAGCTGTTCGCGGCAGGGGCGTTCGGGTCGTCTTCGTAGTCGCGCCTACTCATTGCCGGTGCCTTCCCATACTGGAGTGGTGGCGGCGCCGAGCAAATAGACTTCACCTGGGACGGCGCAACCCTCATCGAATCGAGTACGCCCGTCATTCCATGGCACGCTGGGCCGCTACAGCGTCTGTATAGAGCTCTGTCGTGAAGTCGTCTGCGCGGATGCCGAGTTCATCCATGGCAGAGCGGATATCGGCAAGCGCTGATGAGAGTTCCTTCTCTTCCGGGACCATGGTTTCGACTTCCAGGAAAGTTCCTTCGATCTCCGGTACTTGGACCAGGGTGGCGAGCAAGCTGCGCCCGCGAGAGCTGAACTCGTAGTTCCGGCATCGTTTCTGGAATGCGATTGCCGGTACGTATCCGAGTCCGCGTAGCATCGCATGAACGGCCTCGGGGTTGTCCACGCGCGTTTCGTGCTCCGGCTTCGAGCCGGACTCCGGATCAAGCCGTGAGCCCTTGTACGTGAGGACGGAGCGCGTTGAGTTTGGCCCATGGATCGTGCGGACCCTCAATTCTTGACCCTCTGCGTCGAGGCTCCCCGACGGGTCGTCGTAGTAGGTGTCGTGATAAATCTCGGCCCGCCCTTCCGTCAGTCGGTCAAGCTGTCCCATGACGTGCTCAGGGTTGCGGACACGCGCTTTCAGCTCTGCCTCAATCAAGGCACGATCCTCCGTTCAGACGGTGCGGATTCCTGTTTCAACCATGGACGCGAACATTCGCTGGAACCCTCGATACAGCGGGCCGTGCGGGGTCTCCATGACCTTGTAGGTAGCCGATTCGTGTCCTTCCCAGCCGGCATCGAAGGCCGAGACGAACAGGGTGTCGTCCAGCCTGATAATGCGCCATGTTGGACGCATCTCGTAGCGGTAGACCTGAAGGTCGCAAACGCTCGACAGCTCACGCAAGCGAGCCTCGGCCAGTTTGACGCCGCCGGCGAGCGATTCAGCTGATTCTCCGATTTCGGTCGCGCGCTCGGCAAGTGCGGGCGATTCAGGGTCAAGCAGCAACACCCGAAGTTGCAGTGTCTGCTGCCCTTCTCGCTGAGTGAGTGACGAACGGAGTAGGGAATCCTTCAGGCCGACAAGGCCGAGTCCACGCACGGCAAGGACGTCCAACTGTCGGGCTGACGTGGCAAGTTGCTGGATGTCCCGTGAGGCGGCGGCTTGAGTGGCATACACCCGGACGACTTCCGGGAATGCGGCCAGATCGAACGCCCGCTCGCCGCTGCGCATGTCACGCGCTGGTGCAAGGCCGAGCAAATGCCGCGCCTCGTCGGGCATGTTCAGCCCGTCCGCGATTCGCTCGAACACCTCAAGGCGGGTGACCTCTCGTCGTCCGTTGATGACCTCGTTCACCCGAGCCTGTGTCATGGCTACGGCAGTGGCAATCCTGGCCTGGCTCGCCCCGCCGTATTGCTGGACGCGGCGGAACACCGCGCCCATGTTGCGTTCCCGTAAGGCTTCGCGAACTTCGGCCCGCTGCCAGGCCCACTCGGGCAATTCGATCGGTACGAGTGCCGTCGCCATGATCGTCCCCCGGTATCGCAGTGGGATGAAGAGTCATCTCACGGTGAGATTACCGCCGGGATATAGGCCCGCGCCGCCCTTGCGCTGAATCCTGACCAAACGAGTACGACAGACCCCCGCGGCCGTGGCGACGGCCCGGGGGAATGGCCATCAACCCCGGGAGGTTGACGACGTGCCCCAAACCATCGCGAGACTGGCTGTGCCGCTGCTGCGGCTGTTACTGCCCCCGCGAGGGCGTCACCGCTCCGCCGGCTCGTTTCCCGCCGTGAGGTGCGAGGAGGCAGCGACGCTCGTGCTTCCCCGCGTGCCCGGCGGGCGGACGGGGCTGCTGCGGGGTGAGGACGCGGCCCTGATCCGGCCGTACGTCCTCACGCCAAAGGAGCGACAGGAGCGGCGGTTGCAGTATGGGCGGCGTCAGCGGGCGTTGTGGTTCGCAGCGCACGGAGGCGACCCCGGGCCGGGCTGGATTCCCGTGGTGGAGGTGGCGGGCTGATGAGTGCCGCTGACAGCATGCGGCTCCTGCCGTGGCTGAGCCCGGACGGGAAGCCGTGCTTCCTGGCAGGCGACGGGAAGGGGTTCGTGTCCCGTCTTGCCGATGATGTGGAGGCGGTGCAGCTGGACGCGGCCGCCGAACTCATCGAGGAGGCGCGCCGATTCCTTGATGCGCGTACGTGGACGCCCGGCGAACTGCACCTGCTGGCTGTCGAATTGACCGCAGTCCTCGCCAATGTGCACCGGGTGGCGGAGAGCCGGGGCGCCCGCCTGCCCGCGCCGGACGACGACGGCCCCGACGTGGACGGTGCCGATGACGCCCTGGACGACGGTGATGAGGCTCTGGACGACGACGACCGAGGCGGGCCGCGACTCCCGGCGGAGGCGTTCGGATGAGCCGGGCACGGGTTACGGGCGCGGGGTCGCGGCTGCGCTACTGGGCGGAGGAGGCCTGGGGGCGGCACGTCAGTCAGCGGGAGCTGTACCGATTGCTTGATCAGGTGCGTGCGGAGTGCAAGGGCCGTACTGCGTGGGTGGATGAGCTGACCGAGGGGGATCAGGCGGCGTTTCTGCGCAGGCTCGCCGAGCTGGTCCGGTCCGATCGGGCGCAGGAATCCAGGGGAGGGCCGTGAGGGCACGGGCGGGCCGGGGCGCCGGGGAGCCGTACCCCCCGGCCCGTGCCGTGGCCGCTACTCCCGCAACGCAACCCCGTGCTGCTGAGCCAGAATCGCCGCCTGGACCCGGCTCCGTAGGTTGAGCTTCGACAAGATCCGGCTGGTGTGGGTCTTCACCGTGCCCTCGGCGAGGTTGAGGGTTTCGGCGATGGCGCTGTTGGCCAGGCCGCGGGCGATGCAGGCCAGGACCTCCAACTCCCGCTTGGTGAGGGTGTCGAGGGCCTGGGCAGAGCCGTCCGGGAGGGAGGGGCCGGCGGCCGGTGGGCGGCCGGCGAACTCGGTGATCAGGCGGCGGGCGATGGCCGGGGTGAGGAAGCCGTCGCCGTGAGCCACCTCGCGCACCGCGCTGACCAGGACGGCTGGTTCGGCGTTCTTGAGGATGAAGCCGCCGGCGCCGGCCCGGAGCGCGCCGAAGATGTACTCGTTGAGGTCGAAGGTGGTCAGGACCAGGACTTCGGCGAGGCCGCGCTCGACGATGCGGCGGGTGGCGGCGACGCCGTTGAGCTGGGGCATCTGGACGTCCATGAGGACGACGTCGGGGCGGAGTTCGGCGGCCATGCGGACGGCAGTTTCGCCGTCGCCGGCCTCGCCGACGACCGTGATGCCCGGATCGGTCTGGAGCACCAGTACCAGCCCGGACCGTACGGCGGCCTGGTCGTCGGCGACCAGGACGCGGATGTCCGGGGACTGCTCCGTCGGTTTCAGCGCCGACCGGATCGCCAGGCTGTCCAGCCGTCCGGCCGTCGCCGCGTGCGTCACTAAGTCCTCCACTGCTGCTCCACCTCTCGTCACCGCCCCCGTTCTGGATCCCGGGCCGGGTGTCGTCAAGACACGGCTACGGCCTAGGAGTTCTGGGTCAGCGGGAGCACCGCCCGTACCCGCCAGCGCCCCGGGGCGGTGCGGTCGGGTCCCGCGTCGAAGATGCCGCCGACCAGGGCGGCGCGTTCGGACATCCCGGCGAGCCCGGCGCCGGCCCCCGTGATCAGCTGCTCGACGGGGCGTTGCCGGGTCCGGCCGTCGGCGCGTGCCAGCGGGCTGTCGACCGAGATGGTCAGCTGCTCGGCGCCGGCCTCGCAGCGGATGCGCACCCGGCCCGCCGAGGCGTGCTTGAGGACGTTGGTCAGCGCCTCCTGCACGATGCGGTACGCCGTCACCTCGATCACCGAGGAGACTTCGGGGAAGGTCTCGGGGAACTCGGTGTGCAGGGTCAGCGCCGCCGCGTCGGCGGCCGGGCGGGCCTGTTCGACGAGCGCGCCCAGGGCGTTGAGCTGCGGGCGGTCCCAGTCGTCGTCCACGCCCCGGTCGGAGCGCAGCAGCACCACCATCCGCCGCATTTCGGCCAGCCCCTGGACGCTGTTCTCACGGATCACGGCCAGCGCCCGCAGCACCGGGTCGTCGTCCGCCGCGTCGTCCGCCCCGTCGTCCGCCGCCCCGGCGCCCTGTGCCTCCTGCCGCTTCGCCTCGGTCAGCGACAGCACGGCGCTGGAGTGGATGGCGATCGCGCTCAGGTGGTTGGCCACCAGATCGTGCAGCTCACGGGCCATACGGGTGCGCTCGGTCTGGAGCACGGTCTTGCGGTCCAGCTCCGCCAGCCGGTTGATCTGCGCGGCGCGCTGCCGCTCGGCGTCCGCCCGCTCCTTGTGGTTCCGTATCAACACGCCCGTCCACACCGGGGAGATGAGCAGCAGCGCGACGATGAGTCCGGTCGTCACGCCCTCCGAACGGTTGCTGATGACGATCAGCGCGACGGTGGTGGCGAGGGTGACGACGACGGTCCCGACCTGGAGGAGCCGGCACAGCCACGGCGCCCCGTAGAGGGCTGCCGCGTACAGCAGGTCCGTGTAGACGAGCACCGGCCCCAGGCCGCCGCTCGCCGCCATCTCCACGATCACGGTGAGGGTGCCGACGGCGACCGCGAGCGGGGGGTGGACACTGCGGAAGGCGGTCGCGGCGCACAGCACGAGCACCGGGAGGACGGCCTCCCAGGTGGGGATGTCGCCGCCCATGACCCGGGGGCCGCCCACGACGTACAGAATCAGACAGCCGGCGAAGAATCCCACTGCCATTCTGAGGTCGCGGAGCGGAAGAGGGCGGCTCCGTGCGTGCGTACTGGTGAAATGGCGTAACCACACACGAGGACAGTACTTCGGGGTGTTGCCCGTTCTCCTGGCCCTGGCGCCCGAATTTGGGGCGGTCTGCCGTACATCGAAGTATGTAGCCGGACATCACCAGGAGGGATGACTCGAAGACTCCGGAGGATCTGCAAACTTGGGATGTCTGTATCGATCGATGTAGGCGAAAAAGGGGGAAGCACCACACGGGGGATGCACCGCACGGGGGATGCACCACACGTATGACGGGCCGCCACTCACCCAGTACGGCCTTGGTACCGCTCGACTGTGGAGGACGGAAAGTACGTGGAAACGAACGCCGCTCTTCTCGAACTCTGTCCGGAACGCCTCGACCGGGACGTTCCCGGCCACCCGCACGACCCCGCCCGGGCCCGCCGGGCGCCGCTCGCACCCGCACGACCGCACCCGCACGACCGCCTCGACGACACCGTGCCCACCTCCGTCCCCACCTCCGTCCCGGTGTTCGTCGTCCCCATCGGTTCCGACCCGTCCTCCCCCACCGCCCGGTCCACCCGATCCGCGAAGGTGCTGTCCCCGGACCACTGCCTGGGGTTGAACGGCCACTCCCGGGCCACCCTCGACGGTGCGTCCCGCAGCTGGCTGCTGGCCCGGCTCCCCGGCCGGGTGGGCGCCGCGATGGACGCCGCCACGCACTGGGAGCTGTACGGAACCCGTGGCCTGCTGGTCGTGGCGTGCGGCGAGGACGCCCGCCAGATGGGGTTCTCGGTGGAGTCCGTACGCCGTGGGGCGAACCCGCCGCACACCCCGTACGAGGTGCTGACCGCGCACGAGTCCCAGCTCGCGGCCGGCTGCCCGACCGCCGAGCGGGAGCGGCTGATCACCCGTTTCTGGGTCCGCAAGGACGCCGCCATGCAGGCCGTCGGCCGCGGGCTGTCCATCGCTCCGGAACGCATCGAGGCCGGCTTCCCGACCGACCGCGGAACGGTCGCGGTCCCCGGTCCCTACGGCATGGAAGTCCCGGTTTCGGTACGGAACTTCACCTTCTCCCCCGCTTACGAGTTCGCCGTCGCCACCCCCGAACCGCTTACCCTCACCCCCTCTCTGGCCTATTCGGTCAGCTGAATGCCCGTTTCGACAGAACGACCGGTCGCACCCGCCGGGAATTCCCCGCCATTGGCGTGAAATGATTCCCCGACGCGGCGCGGCCGGTGGTAACGGCTCCGATATGGCGGAACGGTCCGGAGCACGCTCCGCGGCCACCCGGGTGAAACACACGCATGTCGCCGCGCCCGAAGCTGCCGAAAAGCATATTGACGGGTTAGTTGGAGCGTGCCCACTGGTCGTGGCGGCTGGTTCGCCACGGCGTTGCCGGAGCACAGCGGAGGATTCCCGTCATGCCGTCGCCCCTCGCCAAGCGGTCCGTCGCAACGATCCTGTCCCTGGTGCCGGCCCTGCTGGTCGTCTTAGGCCCGGCCGGACCGGCCGCCGCCACGACCGCCGCCACGACCGCGCCCCCCGGAACACCGGTGCCCGACTGGGAGCGCATCGCCGACTGCGAGAGCAGCGGCCGCTGGCACGTCAACACCGGCAACGGCTACCACGGCGGCCTACAGATCGACCCCGACACCTGGCGCGCCTACGGCGGCGGCCGCTACGCCCCGCGCGCCGATCTGGCCACCCGCACCGAACAGATCGCCATCGCCGAGCGCATCGTCCGCGACCGCGGCCTGTCCGCCTGGCCCAACTGCGCCTTCGCCCTCACCGCCCCGCGCGCCGCCAAGCACCGCAGGCCCGACGACGGCACGTCCCTCTGCGTGCTCAACCCCGCCGCTCAGCGCAGCGAGCCGACCAGCACGCCGAGCGAGGTCAGGGCCAGGAAGAGGACGCTGGCGGCCATGCCGCGCCGTATCCAGCGGTACTTCGTGGCCACCACCTGTGACAGTGCGGCGAACTGACTGACGTCCCGCTCCAGCGGATCGGTCCGCCGCACGGCGGAGCTGAGCGCGCGGGCGGAAGCGGCCCCGAGGGCGTCCCCGAAGTAGTGCACCCGGTGCCGCCGTGCCGTTCCGGTGCGGGGGACGATGACCATGCCCAGCAGGAGGAGCGAGGGCAGCAGGGCCGCGCAGCCGCTCCAGAAGAGCACCTGGGCGACCGGGCCGTAGCGCAACGGTGTGACGGCACCGGAGGTCACCGCGCCCAGCAGGGCCGTCGCGGCGACGCCGAGGACGGAGAGCAGGAAGCCGGCCTTCTGGTCCGCCTTGAGCATCTCCTCGCGGGTCTCGGTCAGCAGCAGGCGGGCCAGGGCGTCGCTCCGGGAGTTCTGAGGGTCGCGGTGCGGACCGCCGCCCCGCCTCGAAACGGACAACGGAGTTCCTTTCATGGGGCTACGGGGTGGGGCTCCCCGGGCGTGACCGGGGAGCCCCCTCCTCTCGACAAGGGCTGTCACGACAAGGACTGTCACGACAAGGACTGTCACGACAGGGGCTGTCACGGCGACGGCCGCGACGGCGACGGCCGGATCAGACGGACGACGGCCGGCGCAGCTCGTCCTCCAGGGCGTTGACCGCCTGGCTGACGCGGATGTTCATCTCCGCCACATGCTCACGGCGCGCGGCGTCGAACTCGGCCTTGCGGCGCCGCACGTACTGCTCGCACTCCTCCCGGGCGATCTCCAGATCCGCCAGGCACTGCCGCTCCGCGGCGCGTACGGCGGCGTCGTGCACCTTCACCGCGCTGTTGCTGCGCGACGACAGCAGCCGGTCGTAGCTGCTCTCGTGGCCGAGGAACTTGACCAGGACCGGCAGCACGTCGATGAGCACGAAGAGGAGGCGGACCAGCCAGACACCGGTGAACAGGGTGGTGTTGTCGCGGGTGAGCCGCTCCAGGGCGTCCATGCGCTCCAGGACGCCGATGCCCCGCTGTTTCGCCCGCTCCTGTGCCACCCGACGGGCGATCTCCTTGTCCCGTGCGGCCTCGAAGGCGTCACGGGAGCGGGTGAGCCGGCCGCTGTCCTGGCCGATCCGGTCGTTCATCCCGGCCAGTCGGCGCTCGTTGGCGGCGGTGTGGTGGGTGGCGCGGTAGTCGGCCGCCTTCGCCCGCAGCCGCTGGCACTCCGACGTGCGCTCCAGCAGTCCGCTGGAGGCGTCACGGATCAGCTGTCGGCACTCGTCCCGGACGTCCGCGTCCAGGGACTCCAGCCGCCGGGTGTCCTGGTCGACCCGCTGCTGGAGCGCGGCGGCGTCCTTGCGCAGCGCGGACAGCTCGGCGGACTGCCCGTCCGGCGTCGCGCCGAAGGACAGCAGGTAGCTGCCGCAGCCGTGCGGCCGGTCCCCGGCCGACTGGGAGGGGTCGGGGTTGCAGCGCAGCAGCTCGCTCCGGAGCCGGTCCACATCGCCCTGGCGCTCGCCGCGGATCCGCTCCTCGACGGCGGTCTGGAACACCCGCAGCACCAGGGGCTCGGCGATGACGGTGCCCAGCAGCACGGCCACCACCAGGCGCGTCAGCAGCGGGGTCACCCGCCGTTTGGCGTTCGGCTGCGGGGCGATCAGCCAGCGGTCGAGGTTGAGCACGAACAGCATCCAGATCACGGCCGGCAGCAGCGCCAGCACGGACGTCCCGCCGATCGCCTCGTTCGCGAAGTTCCACATGGAGAACGCCGCGATGACGGAGGTGCCGAGCACCACGCCGCCCAGCGCGGTGTACTTGCTGCGCTCGTACCACACCCAGGCGAGCAGGTTCTCGTCCACGCCGGTGAGCGCCCGGAGCCGGCGCGCCGGGTCGAAGCCCTCGGACCGGGGCTGTTCCACGGGTCTGCCGTATCCGTCCGGCAGCTTGAGGAAGTCAGTCAAGGAGGTCGTCCTCGTCCTTGATGTAACGGGGGTCGGGCTCCCGGCCGTCACGGCCGGGCAGCTTGGCGGGGGAACCGTTGGCGCGGTGCTGCGGGGCGGCCTCCACGGCCGGTCCCACGGTGCCGGCGGCCGGGACGGTGCCCTGCTCCATCAGCTGCTGGAACACCTGCTGGTAGTCCACGTAGTGCTCGGACCGGCCCATGTGCGCCACCAGGGTGCGCAGCAGGTCGGCGTGGAGCGCCCGCTGCTCCTTCTCGCGCTCATGGGCCCGCGCGTCGTCCTGGGATGCGGCCTGCTGCCGGATCGCCCGGTCCTGGTCCTCCCGGCGGTGGGCGCGCTCGGCGATCGCGGCGACGTCGATGACGTTGCGGGTCACCCCGAGCGCGTCCACGTACTCGCCGCCCTGCTGGAGCAGCTCCGCGAGCCGCTGCACCGCCTGGGACTCGAACTCGTGCTGTCCGCGGAGGAGTTCCTGGCCCCGGCGCTCGTCGCGCAGCTTCTGCTCCCAGGCCCGCAGGTCGTCCGGTGTGAGCACCTCGATGCCGACGAACTCCACGCTCATCCCGGTGATCCGCGGGGTGACGATCGTGGTGTACGCGGTCATCCGCCGGGTCACCTGGTCACGGACCGCGTTGACCTCCTCGATGCGGTGGGCCGCGCTCGCCCGGGACAGCTCGCTGTCCCCGGCCAGGTAGGTGCGCAGCGGGATGGTGACGTCGTCGATGCCCTGCCGGGCGACGGTGGCGGCGTCGGTGACCTGGCAGGTGAAGGACGCCCGGATGGTGAAGGTGTCGGCCTCGCTCACCGAGGGGACGACCCGCTCCACCTCGACCAGCCGGGCCCTGGTGTCCACCAGGCTCACCGACGAGGCGTCCACCACGTCGGGGTGCGAGGGGTCGAAGGTCATCCCTTCCTGGTACTCGCGGTACTGACCGCCGACCCGGAAGACGTAGACCGCGCCGGGCGGCAGCGCCGGCAGGTCGGCGCGCTGCCGGCGCCGCGGCCACCAGCCGCGCTGCACGGTCTGGAGCATCTGCTCGGCCACGATCGGGAAGTTGTCGTGCACTGTCGTCATCCTCCTTGGAGCGAAAGGGAGTTGGGGGGCGGCGCGGCGTGCCGCCGGAGGTTGCCGAGGAGCACCTGGACGAGGTGCTGGGTGCCGGGTACGGCATAGTCGGGATGGCGTACCGCCATCGACACGTCGGCCCGCAGCCCCCGCCACTGCCGGTGGTCCAGCGCGCCCCGCATCGTCTCTCCCAGCTCCCGTACCGAGCCGGTGGCCGAGGGGTCGTCCTGGAGCGCGGCCAGGGCCCGCACCAGTGCCGACACCGCACGCGCGCGGCGCACGCCGAGCAGGGCGGCGCTCCAGAGGCACCCCAGCTGCCGGGCGGTTCCCGGGTGGCGGCGCAGCAGCTCCGCAGCCAGCGGTGTCCCCCGGGTCAGCCCCTCCGCTTCGAGGACCCCAAGGACCGTGTGGAGCGCCAGGGCGCGTTCCCTGCGGTCCCGGGCGCGGGCCAGTTGGGTCCGTAGGTAGCGGAGGAAGAAAACGGCGCGCTCGGGCTCCGGTTCGGTCGCGGCGGTGGCGAGGAAGAGGATGAGCGAGCGCCGTGCCGCGACGGCGACCCGTTCGCCGCGGAGGGTCATCTCCCACAGGCAGTTGAGCGCCTCCAGCCGGTAGAGGGCACCGGCCTCGCCGGCGAAGGCCATCGCCGCCGTGATGGCGCGCAACTGGCCGTTGCCCGGCGTGGACCAGCTGAGGACGGTGGTGAGCGCCTGGGGCGCCAGCCGCTCGTCGGCGCACATGAACTGAAGGACGAAGGCCGCGGTCAGCCGCTGGGTGCTGAGGCCGTTCGACCACGGCCGCAGCAGGTTCTCCTCGACCTCCGGCAGCGCGTGCCGGGCCAGCAGCGCCACGCCCCGCGCCACCTCTTCCCGGACCCGCGGCCCGCCCTCCAGGGACAGCTGGTGCAGCCACCGGCGCAGCGGATACCAGAGGTCGTACCCGTACAGCTCGTGCAGCTGGCCGATCACCAGCTCGCGGACCCGCGGCGAGGCGAAGACGATCATCCGCTCGCTGCGGCAGGCGTCGCCGCCCGCGCCCTCCCGGCGCACCGGGCCGGCGATCCCCACCGCGCGGGTGCTCCACGCGGCGCGGCTCTGCCCGAGGGCCGGTCGTTGCGCCGGCACGGCGTCCTCCTCGGGGGCCGCTCCGCCACCGGCCCGGTCCCAGTTGCGCACCTGCTCGTCGAGCAGCACCGACAGCTCCTCGAAGGTGCGCTCCGGGAGCCCCTCGGCGAAGGCGAGGGCGGCCATCGGCAGCAGGTCCTGGGGCGCCGGGGCCTGCTGGAACCAGTTGCGGACGGTCTGTTTGGCGCTGTCCCGCAGGGCCTCCAGGGCGGCGTCGGGGCCGTCGGCGAGCTGTTGGGCGGCCCGGACGATGTCTCCGGGGCGCCGCAACTCCGCGACGTGCTGCCGGAGTTCGGCGGCGAGCGGATCGGGCAGCTGCGCGACGGCGGACGGGCCGTACATCCGGGCCGCGCAGTGGTCGAACAGCGGCAGCGGGTCCGGAGGGTTCCAGGACGCGCAGTAGTCCTTCAGCGCCAGCCGGCGCCGGTCGGCCGGTGCGGCGGTGAGCACCAGGTACGAACCCTGCCTGCGCAGCTCGCCCTGGAGCTTCTTGAGGGTGAAGCCCTGTACGGCGTCGTCGTCCGTCTCGCCGGCGTAGTCGAGGATGACGTAGCCGCTGTCGGGTTTGACGGTGCCCTTCGCGACGAGACGGGCCAGCGAGTTGGCGGGGGACAGGCTCCGCAGTCCGGTGTCCACGCCCAGCAGGTCCCGCAGCATCGAGAACGCGCCGGCCCGCCGCCCGCTGCCCTCCTCCCCGACCAGCACCAGGATGTGGTCGGACTGGAGCCGGCCGGCGGCGGCGTCGTACGCGTCCGGATGCAGGTAGTGGGCCAGCACCCGGTCGATCTCCGCCGGATCGACCTCGCCGGGCGCCAGGCCCGGGGAGGTCGCGGTGCCGAAGCCGAACACCGCGTCCGCCGCGTCGACGTGGCCGTAGAAGTTGTTGTAGACCCGCTGGATCCGCTGGCCCAGGGCTCCCGCCAGCTCGGAGTAGTCCTGCTCGTCGGCCTCCAGGTCGTCGTCGGCCGGGTCCGGCTGGTGGCCGGGACCGGGGTGCGCGTCCTGGCCCCCGGCGTCCTGGCCCCCGACGTCCTGACCCCCGGCGTCCGCGCTCCTGGCGTCCGGCCCCGGTGCGCCGTGCTCCGGCGCCGGCCGCGGCGGTTCGTCCCCGCCTCCGGCGCCCTCGGGCTCCCGGCCCTCGCCGCGTTCCGGGTCAGCCATCGGTGCTTCCGAAGCCGACGACCCCGCCACGGAGGTCCACCGGGGCGTTGAAGTTGTTGACGTTGAGGTTCCGGCCCTTGAAGGTGTTGCGGACCCGGGGGTCCGGCTGACCGGCCCGCTGACGTGCCGCCCCGGCCGGCGCGGAGGGCCGGGGCGCACCGCTCGGGCCGGTGGGACCGCCCGGGGCGCCGGGGCCGGTCGGGGCGGTGCCGCCCTCCAGGTCGAGGCCGTGCGCATCGTGTCCCGGCACCCACAGCCAGGCGGTGGACTCGTACTCCTTCTCCTGTACGGGCACCCGCCGGAAGGCGGCCTCGGGGAGGGTGGTGTGCCCGCCGGCCACCGTGGTCTGGAAGACCTGGTCGGACAGCGCCAGCACCAGATCGGCGTCGTCCGCGGCGGCCAGGGCGCCGCGGAGCGGCGCGGAGTTGAGCAGCCGGCAGGTGGTGACGACGGTCCGGCCGGCGAAGCCGTTGTCGGCGACCTCCACCGGGCCGTGGTGGACCGCGGCCCGCACCCTCATGCGTGCGCCGCGGACCCGGTCCTGGTTGTAGGTGAGCAGCCCGGCCGTGATGTGGCGGATGTAGTCGTCCACGATGCGGGGCTCGGAGCCGTCCATGGGGGCGACGGCCAACTGCTCGTCGCCCTTGGCCTGGATGTGCCATCGGGTCCTGTCCAGGGCCGCGTTGAGTGCGGCCCGGGAAAGGAGCCGGGGAAGGTCGTGCTGGATTTCGGATTGCCGGCGGTCGTTGTTCCCTCCGTACGACTGGACGTCCAGGGCTATGCAGGTGCAGGGGTAGTACCCGGCCTGATCGGCCACTTGGTCATTCCTCCCTCGTTCGCGGAGTTTCCGCGGGGTGTTGAGGGAGAGGCTAGGAGTGGCAACGAGAAGCGAACCCGTATTAATACGGGTTCTCGGCCTCGATTTTCGCGAATTCCATCAGTTGTGGAATGTCGCTGATCGTTATCTGGCGGTAGCGGCGCTGGATCAGACCGCGTTGTGACAGCGCGGCGAGCGCCTTCTCCGCGGTGGGCAGGGCCAGTCCGGCGAGCGAGGCCAATTCCGACTGGGTGAGGGTCACGCCGAGCACACAGCGCTGTCCTTCGGTGCCGTCGACCGCTTGGCCGTAGGTCTGGGCCAATTCCGCGATCACCCGGGCCAGTCGGGTCGACGCGTCATAGGCGCGGAAGTCCAGCCGGCGCCGGTTGGCCCAGCGCAGGCGGGCGCTCATCATGCGGAACAGCGCGGTCATGGCGTCCACGTGCCCGGTCAGGAAGGTTTCCAGGGTGCGCCGTTGGATGATCCGTGCGGTGACCTCGCCGCAGGCGATGACGGTGCCGGAACGCGGCTGATTTTCAAATGCCGCCATTTCCCCCACCAGATCGCCGGCCAAACGAATCGCGAGGAGCATGTCGCAACCGTCCGCCGAGCTGGCCACCACCTTTACCACGCCACTGGTGATCAAAAGGACATGACTGCTCTCATCGCCCTGATGCAACAAAGTGCGATGTGCCGGGTATTTTGCCAGGGTGCCCAATTCCAGGGCGGCGGTGAGTGAGGTGGGCTGGAGCCGGCCGAGAAATGTGGCGCTCGGCCACCCGTGCCTCATCGGGATGACTCACCGTGTCGGGGCCTGCGCGAACTGCCGGGTAACGTCACCATGCCCATTGCTCCCCATTGCGATGTGGTACCCGCGCGTCCCGTTGCCCGGCGCACGTCTCCCTATAGTGCCGCCGGTGGGTGAATCGTGAAGCAAAAGAGCCGCATTGGCTGAATTCGGTACCGGGCGGCGGACCCGCGCCCGGACGGCCGCGCCGCCGTGGCCGTTCGGGGCCGTGTTCGGCCGTCGCAAGCGGAGCGGCAGCCCCGTGAATGCGCACGTCATGACCGCCGCCCCACGGCACTCGAACGGCCTGGCGAGCATTATGCGCCGCGCCGGCGCCGCCGGCGGACCCTCACCGCACCGCCACCAGGACGTGGCTGTTCCCGAATTGCCAGACCGAGCCGACATGGGCGAAGCCGGCCTCGTGGAGCAGGGCGGTGTGGCCGGCGAGGGTCAGGTGTTCGCCGGCGCTGCTGGGGAGCGGGCGGGTGCGGCGTTCGGCGAGCAGCGCGGCGAGTTCGGGGTCGGCGCCGGCGGCGGCCCACCAGGAGTCCCAGTCCTCGTGGGTGAAGGCGCGCAGTCGCTCGGCGCGGCGGCGGCCGATGGTGCGGGTGATCTCGGAGAGCCGCGCGGCGTCCTGGCAGAGGTGGTCGCCGTTGACGAGGACGCCGCCGGGGCCGAGGCGGGCCGCGAGGTCCCGGTAGACCCGGCGGAGCGTCGGCTCGTCGAGGTAGTGCAGCGCGGTGGTGGAGACGGCCGCGTCGAGCGGGCGGTCCAGGGCGAGGGCGTCGAGCCAGCCGGGGCGGCCGATCACGGCCTCGACGTAGCGGGCCGCGGATCCGTAGTGGGAGCGGCCCAGTTCGAGGAGGAGCGGGTCGGCGTCGACGGCCACGATCTCGGCGTGCGGCAGCCGGCCGGCGAGGCGTGCCGCCAGGGCTCCCGGTCCGCAGCCGAGGTCGACGACGAGGGGGGCGGGGCGTCCGGCGGTGGTGTGCTCGACCACGTCGGCGATCACGGTGAGCCGCTCGTCGCGGTCCACCGCGTACCGCTGTTGCTGGTCCTCCCAACGCCGTACCCAGCGTGCCGCGGTGGCCACACTGACACTCGTCGCACCGCGTACCTCGGTCGTTTCGCCCGTCCCCGACACCACATCACACCCATGGTCACACTGATGATTGTGAAAATCATTGCAGACTGGTGAGGGTGGAGAGTAGCGCGTCCACTTCCTCGGGGGTGTTGTGGACGTGCAGGCTCACCCGTACGGAGCCGTCCTTCGCACCGGCGTCCGCGCCGGCCTGGCAGTGGTGGTCGGAGCGGACCATGAAGCCGTGGCTGTAGAGGATGAAGCCGAGGTCGTGGGAGGCGATGTCGCGGTGCCGGAAGGTGACGATGCTGCGGCGGCGCTGCACCGCCGAGGCGGCCGACAGGCTGGCCCGGCACCCGAGGACCTGGTACCGGGCCAGTTGGCGGAGGCCGTCGGTCAGCCGGGCGGCGAGCGCCACCGTCCAGCGTTCGATCCGGTCCGGGCCCGCCGCCTCCAACCAGTCGAGGGCCGCCGCCAGGGCGGCGATCCCGACGGTGTTGGGCGTGCCCTGCCAGCCGCCGGGGCGGAAGGCGGGACCGCGCAGACCACGGGACCAGACGGCGCCGGTGCCCGGCAGGGCCAGCGCCTTGTGCCCGGAGAACACCACGAAGTCCACGTCCAGTTCGGCCATCGAGACCGGCAGATGGCCGATGCTCTGGGCGGCGTCCAGGCAGATCGGCACGTGGGGGCCGGCCGCCTCGCGGAGGCGGTGGACGTTCATGTCGCCGCCGTAGACGTGGTGGACGTGGGTGGCCGCGACGAGGCGGGTACGGGGGCCGAGCAGCGCGGCGAACGCCACCGGGTCGTAGTCGCCCGAGCCCGCCTGGCACGGGAGCCGACGGACCCGGATGTGGACGCCGCGCTGCGCCAGCAGCTGCTGGGCCTCCAGCCAGGGGGCGAGATTGGCCTGGTGGTCGGCGAACGGGACGACGATCTCGTCGCCGTCGGTGAGGAAGGTGGTCAGCCAGTCGCGGGCGACGGTGCGCAGGCCCTCGGTGGTGCCGCCGGTGAAGTGGACGGTGGAGCGGTCGGGGGCCGGGTCGTGCAGGAACTCCTTGACGCGGTCGCGGGTCCGCTCGACGAGGGCGGTGGTGGCGTTGGCCCAGGGGTAAGTGCCGCGGCCGGCGTTGGCGTTGGAGGTGGTGAGGTAGGAGTGCACCGCGTCCAGGACGGCCTGCGGCTTCTGGGCGGTGGCCGCGCTGTCGAGGTAGGCCAGCTCCGGGTGGGCGGTGATGATCGGGAACTGGGCGCGCAGCGGGCGCTGCCACGACCGCAGGGCGTCCAGGTCGTCCGCGGGGCGGCCCACGTCAGTCACGCACCAGCGGGGCGCCGGCGTCACGCCAGGCGATGATGCCGCCCGCCAGGCTGCGGACGTCGGGGTGGCCCATGCGGGTCAGCAGCGCCGCGTACTGCGCCGACTTCTCGCCGACCGGGCACGCCAGCAGCACCGGCTGGCGCGTGCTGAACGGCAGCCCGCCGCGGAGGAGTTCCTCGAAGAGCTCGTCGACGATGTTGATCGAGCCGTCGATGTGCAGCGCGGCGTAGGCGAACGGGCCGCGGAGGTCGACCACCAGCGGGCGTTCGGCGGCGATCCACTTCTGGGCGTCGGCGGTGTCGATGACCGTGGCCGCATGCACCTCGGCATCGGTGAGGCCGGTCACCGAGTTCCTCGCCGGCGGGCGGCCCAGCAGCTCCGGGCGGCGCTCGCGGACGTAGCTGAGGTAGCTCTCGACGCGGTCGCAGACGATGAAGACCGCGGTCCGCCGGTCGGTCGACTCCGCGTCCAGCGAACGGAGATGACGCACCGCGCCGTAGTACGCGGCGCCACCGGTGGGCCCGGCGAGCAGACCGCAGCGGCGGATCAGGGTCAGCATGCCCTCCAGGGCCTCGTCGGCGCTGACCGCCTCGATCGTGTCGTACGTGGCCGGGTCGAACAGCCCGACCTCGTGCACCTCGTCGACGTTGCGTATCCCGGGGATGAAGTCGGACTTCTGCCCGACCAGCCCCACCACCCGGACCGCCGGATCGTGGGCGCGCAGCGCCCTGGCCACCCCGGTGGAGGAGCCGGCGGTGCCCACACAGGCGATGAACCAGTCCGGGGCCCGGCCGTCGAGATCGGCCACGATCTCCGGGCCGGTGCCGGTCGCGTGCGCCTCGGCGTTGAGGGCGTTGAAGTACTGGTCGGTGTGCAGGCTCGGGCTTCCGGGCCGGGACAGCTCCTGGTGGAAGAGGGTGAGCGGATCCTCGGTGTCGGTCGGGTCGAGGCACTCGGTCCGCCCGGGCAGCTCCTCGATCTCGGCGCCCAGCAGCAGGAGCAGCTCCTTGACCTCCGGGACCCGCATCCGGTTGGTGACGCTCCTGAACGGCAGACCGTGCATCCCCGCGATGACGGCCAGCGCCTTGGCGGTGTTCCCGCTGGACAGCTCGACGACCGTGGCACCGCGCGCGACGGCGTCGGGCAGCCCCGGCCGCGCCATGCTCCAGGCCGCCCGGTCCTTGACCGAGCCGAACGGGTTGAGCATCTCCAGCTTCGCGTAGAGATCGATGTGGCGCAGGCCGTGCACCGCCCGGTCGATACGGACCAGCGGGGTGTTGCCGATGGCGTCGGTGATGCGGTCGTACCTCATGCCGGTAGTCCCCCTGACGATGTGATCGGCCAGTACTGCTCATCGAGGCACCAGCGCCACCCGCCGTCGTCCTCCCACGCGGCGACCTTGCGCGCGCGGGGCCGTCGCTGCGCGCCGGTGGCCTGGAAGTCCATGCAGTACCCGGCGGTGTTGGCGAACGCCAGCAGATCGCCCGGGCGCGGCGAACGGGGCAGGAAGACGGCGCGGCGGGTGATCAGGTCGGCCTCCAGGCAGAGGCTGCCGGTGAGGTACACGGCGACCGGCTCCCCGGCGTCCGCGTCCTGCCCGGCGCCGTCGCGGGGCACGACCACGGGGTCCATCAGGACGCCGTGGTCCTCCAGGCTGACGTCGCCGGCCGTCATGGCCAGCCGGACGAGCCGGTCGCCGGCGTCCGTGTGCCGCACCTCCAGCACCCTGGCCAGGGACAGCCCGCACTGGTCCACCAGGGCCCGGCCGGGCTCGCACGCGAGGTCGTAGAGGTTCTCCAACAGCAGGGTGCCCAGCGGCCGGCCGCCCAGCGCCGCGGACGGCCGGGACAGCAGCGCATCGAGGTAGCCGGGGCCGGCGAGCGGTCGGTGGGCGGGGTAGAGGCCCAGCGTGCCGCGCAGGGTGCCGTGCTCGGCCCGCAGGCCGTAGCCGTACCCGTGCCATGTCAGGGGCGGCCGGTTGCCCAGCACCGCGTGGGTGAGCGCGGTGGTGTAGCGGTCCCATTCCTCGGCGTGGGCAAGGTAGTCGACGCCGAAGCCGCCCCCGACGTCGATGGTCCGCGGCCGGGCGCCGCGGCGTCGTAGGGCGTCCATCGCCCGCAGGCACCCTTCGAGGGCGATCGCCTTCTCGTCCAGGCTGGTGGTGTCGAGGTGGTAGGCGACACCGACCGGGTCGACGGCGTCCTGGTGGCGCTCGACCGCGTCCAGCAGCCCGTCCAGCGCCTTGATCGACGTGCCGAAGCGGCTCCGCCGGGAGCGCACCGTGACCCCGGACGCCGCCGTGAAGCCCGAAAGCCGTAACAGGACCGGCAGCCGGGCCAGTTGGCGGCTGCGGACGAGGGCGGCCAGCTCGGCCAACTCCTCCTGGCCGTCGACCCCGACGGTGACCCCGGTCAGCGCGGCCAGCCAGCGGAACTCCGGGTCCTTGGGCCCGGTCGCCACGATCCGGCCCGGTGCGAAACCGGCTCCCAGGGCGTGTTGCAGCTCGCCCAGCGAGGCCACGTCGACACCCGCCCCGGTCGCCGCGAGCCGGCGCACCAGCGCGCTGGAACGGTTCGCCTTGTGCGCGAAGTACACCTGGCCGGTGAGGTGGTGCCGGCGGTGGACGGCGCGGAACCGCTCGACGTTCCCGGCCAGGCGCTCGGGGAGGACGACGTTGAGCGGGGAGCCGAGCGCGTCGACGAGGGAGTGCAGGAAGGCCGGGGCGCCCAACAGCGACGTCAACGGCTGCTCCAGACGCGGTTGCAGGTGCAGCGGAGCACCGTTCATCCGGGACGTAACCTCCCCTGCACGGAAGCGGATCACGGGCCGCACCACCACCTGAGCGGCCCTAAGACCCTTTCCATTCGCGGGCCGTTTACCCACCGGCGAGGGGAGGCGTATCCGGCTAACAGGCGGTGCTCGGAGGGGAGTTGGCGATCGGCCGCGCGGGTCCAGGTCCCGCGCCATCAGGATCTCGTCACGGTCGTCACCGGGGCCCAGGCGCAGCGCACGGGGCCAGCGGCAGCCGCCCGCGCCGTGGATCGAGGCCGGCGATCAGCGCATCGGCGGCCGGCGCCACCTGCTCGGCGCCGACCGGCGGGCCGGGGAACTCCAGCGGGATGACCGCCCCGCCCGCGTTGCTCACCACCGTCCAGCACTCGATCAGTTCCTGCCGCCGCCGCGCGGTCATCTCCCGCGGCTGGGCGAGCTGGACGAACTCCAAGGGTTCCGGCACCGCCTGCTCGCTCATGGCGGGCAGCCTGCCAGAAGGCCGCCGATCGGAGGGCCGTCACGGTGAATCCAGTGGTCGGAGAGGGTGAATGCGTGGGACGGGCCGTTGCTCAGGCTTGGTGGATACCGGGACGCCCGGTAGCAAGACCGCGGGTTACAAACCGCGAGGTGCAGGAGCACACAGTGAAGAACATGGGACGCGTCAAATTCATCATCGCAGGAGCGTGCGGGCTGCTCCTGGCCGTCGGTGGGGCGTCCCCCGCCATGGCCTGGGACGGGCCGTACGACGAGTGGGGCGCGGACGGCGTGTTCAACAGCGACACCTTCGCCGACTTCCGTGCCGTGCTGCACTGCGGTCCCCGGGCGAAGGTCTGCGTCAACGGCCCGGCGAACAGCGGCAACGTCAAGAACGCGCAGAACGTCTGGCTCTCGGGCAACAACAGCGACAGCGGCAGCCCGACCAACGTCAACGGCACCACCAACGACGACGCCGGCGGCACCACCGGCGCCGAGAACAAGACCAGCAACGACATCCAGCACGTCGGAGGCCCCTCCTCGACGCGTCTGTGACGCACGCCGAAGCGGCCCCCGTTCCCGGTGCGTACCGGGAACGGGGGCCGCGTGCTGCACCGTTCCGACCGCGTGGAGGCCGACCGGAGACGCGTCAGAAGGGCAGCTTGAGGATCCGCTGGAGGTTGTTGTGGCTGCCCGACTCGGCGCCCGCGACGGAATTGCCGCTGTTGGTGGAGCCGTTGTGGCTGGAGAGGTTGCCGCTGTTGTTCGGGTTGCCGTGGTTGATGAAGTTGCCGCTGTGCAGGCTGTTGCCGCTGCGCACCGGGCCGTTGATGCAGGGGTGCGGCGCCTTGCGCACCGGCGCCTTGTAGTTGAAGTCGGCGAGGCGGTTGTTGCAGACCACGCCGGAGACCATGCCGGTGACGGATGCCAGGTCCGCGCCCACCGCGGCTCCCAGGAGGGATTCGCCCGGAACGGCCGGAACGGTCTGGGCCTGTGCGACGCCGGTGCCGAGCAGCACCAGGCCGCACGCTCCGAGCACACTTCCCGCCTGCGCAATTCTTCTCACGATGCTCCTCGCCTAGTTCATCGTTCCCATGCCAGACGTATCGTGCTGCCGTTGTCCACCCGCATCGTCGTTCAACCCGCAGGGACTTAAACGCTCGTCGGCCAGGTTCAGCCGCCTGGCCCAACAGCCCTCGACGGCTCCGGGCGGTGGTGCCGGGACGCCGCGGACGGGCGCATCCGGCGCCGTCCGCCACCGCGCGCGCTCACAGCACCAGACGCTCCGGCATCGGTTGCTCCACGCCGTCCAGCTCCAGCGTGCAGCGGGGTGCCGAGGGGACGAGGTGCGGCTGGCGGAGCAGGACGCGGAAGGGGTGCACGGGCCGGTCGGGGAGCTCGCCGGTCAGGACGGTCATCCCCGGGCCGTGCTCCTTGCGGTAGGCGACGACCTTGCCGTTGACCAGGAGCTCGATCTCGCCGTCCCGGCCGGGGCCCACGTTCACGGTGATCGAGTGCTCCCCCTGATCCAGGTGGAAGTGGTGACTGTGCCCCATGACGCACCTCCGGTGGTCCAGATCCGGTCCGGCAGCCCCCGTCACCGTCCAGCGTAGATTCCGCGAGCGACAATTGTGGTGGGTGAGGACGCGATGAACGGGTCCGTCCGGGTCGGACATGTGGTCGGGGTGCCGCTGCGCATGCACTGGAGCGTGCCCCTGCTGGTGGGACTGTTCGCGTTCGGACTCGGCCGGCAGGCGCTGCCCGTGTGGACGCCGGGGCGCTCGGCGGCCGTCTACGCCGTCGCCGGTGTCGCCGGGGCCGCGCTGCTGACCGGCAGCCTGCTGCTGCACGAGACGGCGCACGCCGCGATCGCCCTCCGGAAGAAGATCTCGGTCGAGGACGTCACGCTGTGGGCGTTGGGCGGTACGACGCGGATGGGTCGGCCGCAGACCGCCGCCGCGGCCCTGGCGGTGGCCGTCAGCGGCCCGCTCACCAGCCTGCTCATCGGGGGCCTGGCACTGGGCGCGGGCATCGGGCTGGCGAACCTGGCCGGCTGGGCGGAGATCCCCGCCGTGGTCCTGGTCTGGCTGGGCTGGGCGAACCTGTTCCTGGGCGTCTTCAACCTGCTGCCCGCGGTGCCGCTGGACGGCGGACGGGTGGTGCAGGCGGTCATGTGGTGGCGCACCGGGGACCGGGACCGGGCCGATCTGGCGGCCTCCCGGGGCGGCCAGATCATGGGCATGCTGATGGTGGCCGTCGGCTGGATCTCCGTGCTGCGTGGCGCGCCCGGCGGACTGTGGATCGTCTTCGTGGGCCTCTTCATCATGATCGTCGCCGGGGCGGAGCGGCGCCGCGCCACGCTCCACACCTCGCTCCAGGGCGTACGGGTCGCCGACGCCATGACCGGCCCGGTCGTCTCCGGCGCCGACTGGCTGACCGTCCAGCGCTTCATCGACGAGGTGGCGGTGCCCTCCCACCACTCGGCGATTCCGCTGCTCGACTTCGAGGGCCGCCCCAGCGGCCTGGTGCAGCTCCGCCGGCTGGCGACCGTCCCGCCGGCCAGCCGGGAGACGCTGCGGATCCGCGAGGTGGCGACCCCGCTGTCCCAGTGCGCGGTCGCCGCTCCGGACGAGCCGCTCAGCCAGGCGCTGGACCGGCTCACCCTGAGCACCGGCCCCCGCATCCTCGTCGTCGACGGCGGCCGGCTCGTCGGGATCGTCACCGGCAAGGACATCTCCCGGCTGGTGCAGCGCCGGAGCCTGGGCGGGGCGGGCGCCGACGGCCGCCCCGACGGTGAGCCATGACGGGTGGCGACGAGCGCGCGGCGACGAGCGAGAGGGACGGGTGAGAGGGACCACCGGGAGACGAACAGCGCGAGGGACCACCGAGGGGACCGAGGGGGACGAGTGAGAGACGACGAACGGGGAGGACCGATGGGAGAGGCGGAACCGCCATGTCGTACATCACCGTGACTGCCCTCAGCCACCCCGGCCTGCTCCGTGACCACAACGAGGACAGCCTGGTGGTCGGCCCCTGGACGCTGTGCGGCACGGTCACCGAGAACCCGCAGACGCTGGTCTTCCCGCTCGGCACACCGCTCGTCGTCGCGGTCGCCGACGGCATCGGCGGCCAGCCCGGCGGCGAGGTCGCCAGCGCACTGATCGTCCGGCAACTGGCCTCCTGCGGTCCGACGCTCGACAGCGAGCAGGCCGTACGCGACGCCCTGAACCTGTGCAACCACACGGTGTACGCCGCCGCCGACAGCGACCCGTCGCTGCTGACGATGGGCACCACGGTCGCCGGCGCCGTGGTGCTCGCCGACTCCCTGCTGGTCTTCAACGTCGGCGACAGCCGGGTCCTCGACGCGACGAAGGACGGCCTGCGGCAGGTGAGCGTGGACGACAGCCCGCCGCTGCCGCCGGGCCGCCGCACCACCTCCCTCGTGACGCAGGCACTCGGCGGAGCGCCCCAGTTCAGCGCTATCACCCCGCATGTCAGCACCTCCCCGCTCACCCCCGGCGACCGCTATCTGATCTGCACCGACGGCCTGACCGACCCGGTACCGGAGGAGGCCCTCGACGAACTGCTGCGGGAGCACGACGACGGCCGGGCCGCCTTCGAGCTCTGGAAGTCCGCCATCGAGGCCGGCGGCCCCGACAACATCACCCTGGCGCTGGTCGGCCTCGGAACCTGACGTGCGGAACCCCGGTGCACTCCACACCGTCTTCCGTCGTGTTGACGTTCGACCGTCGTGGAGGAATCCGGTGGAGCACAGGGTCTTGGGGGAGCGGTACGAGCTGGTGGAGCGGCTCGGGAACGGCGGCATGGGAACGGTGTACCGGGCCGTCGACCACCGGTTGCGCCGCACCGTCGCCGTGAAGACGCTCTCCGCCGAGCTGGCGCTCCAGCCGGAGTTCCGCACCCGCTTCCAGCGCGAGGCGCACGCCGCCGCCGCGCTCAACCACCCCGGTGTGGCCACCGTGCACGACGTCGGTGAGGACGCCGGAGGCGGTGCCGTCGAGCCGTATCTGGTGATGGAGTACGTGGCCGGCCGGACCGTCAGCCATGTCCTGAAGGACGGTGCGCTGCCGGTGGCGCAGGCCGTCGACATCGCCGGCCAGGTGCTGGACGCGCTGGAGCACAGCCACCGGCACGCCATCGTGCACCGGGACATCAAGCCCGCGAACGTGATGCTCACCGCGACCGGCGGGGTCAAGGTCGTCGACTTCGGCATCGCCAAGGCGCTCAGCGAGGTCGCGACCCGGCTGACCGGCACCGGAGTCGCGGTCGGTACGCCCGCCTACCTGGCGCCGGAGCAGATCACCGGCAGCGAGACCGACCACCGCACGGACCTGTACGCCGTGGGCTGTCTGCTCCATGAGCTGCTGACCGGGTGGCCGCCGTACACCGGGGACTCGCCGTTCTCCGTCATGCACCAGCATCTGGCCGCGGAACCGGTGCCGCCCTCGGCGGTCCGTCCGGAGCTGCCGGCCGCCCTGGACGCGGTGGTCGTGACGGCGCTGCACAAGGGCCGCGAGGACCGGTTCGCGGATGCCGCCGCGATGAAGGCGGCCCTGGTCGCGGCGGCCCGGGCCACCGCGCCGGCCGCCCCGCTCCGCACCCCCACCACGCTCGACCCCGCGCCGCGGCCGCCGCAGCCCCTCCAGTCCTCTCAGCCCTCCCGACCGGCGCAGCCCGCGCAGTCCTCTCAGCCGGCGCAGCCGTCTCAGCCGTCTCAGCGGTCTCAGCGGTCTCAGCCGTCACCCCGGAGGGTGCCGCGGGTGGTGTTCCGGCCGACGGCGGAGGGGGCGGTCGCGCTGCTCGGCTGCATCCTGTCGCTGGTGATATCCCGGAGCCAGGTGATCGAGGTCGGCCAGTTCTCCCGGGTCGCCCTGCTCGCCGCCGTGGCGGGCGGGGTGCTGCTGCTGTGGTCGGCGCGGCTGGCGTGCGCGGTGGTCTGGGGCCCGGTGGCCGAGGCGGTGGCCGTGTGGTCCGAACTCGCCCGCGGCTACCTCGGCTGGGACACCCACTACGTCGTCATCGCCCTGCTGCTGGGCATCGTCTCGGTGTGCTGCCTCGCCGCCGGCTACAAGGACGAACGCGCCGGCGGCTTCGCGCTGGTGGCGTTCTGGTTCACCGCCCTGGGCGCCGTCTGGTTCTTCCTCGACGACCTGCGCAAGATCGGCGTCTTCTACGTCCTCCTCCTGGCCGTCACCCTCGCCATCGGCACCCAGGTGCTCAAGTCCCGCGCCCGGCAGCAGGTCACGACGCCGTCGCCGGCCGGGTGACGGCCGGCAGCGGACCGGCACGGCGGGTCGGGCCGAGGAGCGCGCGGGCGGGAGGTCACTCCTGCGGTCGCGGCTCGGCCGTCAGGCGGAGGGTGGCGACCGCGCCGCCGCCGTCGGGGGCGTTGGCGAAGCAGAGGGTGGCGCCGAGGACCCGGGCCTGGCCGACGGCGATGGTCAGGCCCAGGCCGTGGCCGGACTTCCGGCTGCCGCCCGAACGGGTCTTGAACCGCTGGGGGCCGTGGTCGAGGAGGTCGTCCGGGTAGCCGTCGCCGTGGTCCTGCACGGTGATGACGGGGCCGTCGACGGTCAGTACCACCGGTGGGCGGCCGTGCTTGTGGGCGTTGGCGACCAGATTGCCCAGGACGCGTTCGAGCCGGCGCTGGTCGGTCTCCACGCGGGCGTCCCGGACGACGTCGACATCGGCCGCCAGCCCCGTGGCCCGCACCGCGCGCTCGGCCAGCGGGCCCAGCTGGTGGAGGTCGAGGTCGGCGCGTTCGACCTGGGCGTCGAGCCGGGAGATCTCCAGCAGGTCCTCGGTCAGCCGGCGCATGGTCTGGATGCGCTCCTGCACCATCTCCGTCGGACGGCCGGGCGGGAGCAGCTCGGCGGCCGCGTGCAGTCCGGTGAGCGGGGTGCGCAGCTCGTGGGAGACGTCGGCGGTGAAGCGCTGCTCGCTGTGCAGCTTGTTCTGGAGGGTGGCGGCCATCGCGTCGAGCGCGGCCGCCACCGCGGCGGCCTCGTCCTGGGCGAGGTCGGGCCGCAGGGCGCGGGGGTCGCGCACCCGGGCGTCGAGGTCGCCGGTGCTGATGCGGCGGGCGACCCGTGCGGTGCGGTGCAGCCGGCGGGTGATGCGGGAGACGCCGAACAGCCCGACGAGCAGGGTGACGCCGATCGCGGCGGCGGACGAGCCGATGATGGCCCGGTCCAGTCCGCGGATGGCGGCGGCCCGGTCGCCGTAGTCCAGGCGTACGGCCAGCGCCCGGCCGCCGTCGACGGGGGCGACGGCCCACATCGTCGGCCGGCCCTGGTGGTCCGCGAGCTGGGTGGCGCGCTCCTTGCGCTGCACCGCCATCTCACGGAGGTGGCGGGGGAGGTCCGGCGGATCCACCGCGGCGTTGCGGCCGAGGGGCTCCCCGGCGACGTAGGTGGCCACCGCGCCGTCCAGCTCGTCCAGGGCGGCGCCGCGGGCCTGGCTCTCGGTCTGCTTGCCGACCAGGACGTGCACCAGAATGCCGAGCAGTGCGGCCAGGGTGCAGCACATGACGGTGATGAAGACGGTGAACTTCCAGTAGAGCGTCGCCGTCCAGGAGGGCAGCCGCAGCGCGGCCCACCGCCGGGCGGTGCTCACGGCGTGCGCCTGGGCGAGGGGGAGGAGACCGCCCGGTCGAACTCCATGGTCCGGATCTCCATGGTCTGCCGCTGGTCGTCCCACGCGTGGACGGTGCGCATCTCGTAGCCGGGCGAGCCGGTGGGCTCCCGCATGATCACGTCGCCGTCCGACACCTCCACCGACAGCGGGGTGCCGGCGGTGTCCAGGATCCGGTTCACCACTCCGCCGCGGATCATGTAGGCCCAGACGGCCAGCGTGTGCTCGCTCCCCTCGATGCCGACGATCAGCTCGTCCCTGCCGTCGTGCGTCAGGTCCTGGTACTCCGGGGACCGCACGGGGCAGCGCTGCGGCTCGTCACCGCACCGGGCGATCCTGCGCTCGGTGGCCTTGTCGAAGGCCGGCGTCTGCTGGCGGGTGTCCTCGGCGATCTGCGCCTTGACGACGTCGAGCGCGTCGAGCGTCCGGATGTTGCCGGAGGGGACGTGGGGCAGCCCGGGGAGGGGCGACGGCGCGTCCTGGCCGCTCTTGTCCGGCGGCGGCTGGGGCGCGGGCGACCGGTCGGGCCACAGCCGGGCCGGAGCCGAGGCGATCGGGGTGTGCCCCGCGCTCTTCGGCTGCCCGGTCCCCGCACACCCCGCCACCAGCAGCGTCGCCGCGCCCGCCGCCGAAAGAGCGAACGAGACGGTCCGTACCCGGCGGGCGAGCGGCAGGGAACGGAGCAGTGGCACGGGGACTTCCAGACAGCGCGGGGCGGCAGTGTATGGGGACGATGATGTTCCCTGTCCCGCATTACGGCAATCCCGCGGTTGCGTAACGGTGGCCCGTAGATGGGCACACAGTGCCGTTGCCGATTCGGTCACCCGTTCGAGCCTGGTGCCCCTGGAGGCGCGGGCCGTCAGCCCGCCCGGCGCCGCCCGGCCGGCACGGTCAGGCCGACGACGAGCAGCGCGCCGGAGGCGGCGAGGCAGAGCCAGGCGAAGGCGTCGCCGATCCGGTCGTGGACCGTGGTGACCCCGCGCGTCGGCACGTACGCCACCATCGTCTGCTGGTCGGTGGTGAAGGAGGGCCATCACCTCGGCGGGCCCGTCCGTGGACCACGGTCTCCCACAGGAACGCCACCCGGGGGTCCTGTCACGCACTCATGACCGCACCCTATGAGCGGTCCCGCTCCGGGCCGGGCGGGAGGGCGTCAGCCGACGCAGACGACTCCCAGCAGGCACACGGACGACGGGGAGCCCGGGTCCGCCGACGGTGTGGCCGGTGCGGCGGGCGCCGGTGCACTGCCCTGCTGGTCGGAGTTCCCGGTGGACGCGGCCGGGGCGGTGCTCGGCTGCGGTGCCGCGGCCGCCGTGGTGTGCGGCCGGGCGGCCGGCGCGGACGGGGCGTGCGGCGCCGCGCTGGGGGCCGCGGCGGCGGGGTGGGCCGCGGGGGCGGACTGCGGCTGCCGGTACGCGGGGGCATCGGCGGGCGCGGCGGCGGGGCGCTGGTGCCGGTCGGCCGCCATCGAGGGACGGGCACCCGGGTGCTGCCCAACGGGTGCCTGCGGCTGCTCCGTTGTGGCGGCGGTCTCCGTGCGGGGCGTGCCCACCCGCTCCGGGTCCGGTGACGCGGCCGCTTGGGTCTGGTTGGTGGCGGTCCGGTTCTGGAGCGCGGTGACGGTCAGGCCGCCGCCGACGAGGGCGAAGGCCGTCGCGGCCACGGCCCGGCGCCGGTACTTCTTCCACCGCGCCAGCTGACGACGCCGGGCGGCCCGGCCCTGACCGGTCGGCGAGGCGACTTCGTGGCCGCCGGACACCTCGGCGTCCGCTACATCCGTCGGCGTGCCGTCGAACGGCCCGTCGGCGGCGGCAGCAGCGGAGTACGGAGCGGTATCGGCATACGGCGCGGTATCGGCGTACGGCGCACTGGGGTGGGCGGCCGTGGTGGCGGCCTGCGCCATGTGCCACGGCTCCCATTCCGCGGTGGCGGCCGCCGCAGCGCGCCGACCGTGGGCAGGCGGAGCTATGTCCGGAGCGTAGTCGCCGCATCCGGGGCACACGAGGGCCCCGTTGAGGTTCCGGCGGCACGACGAGCAGTAGTCCATCTGCCATCTTTCTGTGCTGGCTGCGCCGCCAGGTCTCCGGCGCGCTGATCGCGTTCGTACTCGGGGTCGAACGGCCAGCAACGCTAACGGCGCCCCCGGGGTGCCACATGAAGGGAGTGTGACGCTTCGGTGCAGATTCCCTCCGGCGGGATTCCGCGCTCCGGACATGTCCCGATGAATGCCGCTGCCGACGGCCCGTGGTGCGCGCGAGGGCGTGGATTCCGCGACGTTCCGGCCCGTCCGGACCTGCACCGTCGGGTGGCTGCCGGGTGGCTGTCGAACGGCCGCCGTGCCACCTTGTTGCCCGTCCTGGTGCTCGTATGGTGCCGTCGTGATGCCATGAGCGCCAAGATGGCACCACATGGACTTGCAATGGCGCCACGATGATGCCATAGTGACGTTATGGACCTCACGCCGTACGTCGACAACCTCCGGCAAGAGCTCGCGGTCGCCGCGGACGCGGGCGGAGAAGAAGCCCGTGCCCTGGCCGAGCGGCTCACCGCTCCCCTGGAGTCGGCCGCCCGACTGACCCTGCTCAACGCGCTGTCCGCCGCCATGGGCGAGGTCACCCGGGATCTGGCGCCGGGCTCGGTCGACGTCCGGCTGCGCGGGCTCGATCCCGAGTTCGTGGTGACGCCACCGCCCGTTCTGGAGCCGCACGCGGACGCGGAGGGGCCGGGGAGCGCGCCGAGCGGTCCGCCGGCACCCGTGTCGCTGGCGCCGGCGGACGGCGACGAGGGCGGTACGGCGCGGATCAACTTCCGGCTTCCCGCCCATCTCAAGACCCGGGTCGAGGACGCGGCGGGCCAGGAAGGCCTCTCGGTCAACGCCTGGCTGGTACGGGCCGTCGCCACCGCGCTGGAACCGGGCGGGCGCAGCGCCCGGCCGTCCGCTCGCGGCGGCCCCCGGACCAAGCAGGGCTACACCGGCTGGGTTCGCTGACCCCGACCGGCCGCCCCGCACCACTTCCGGCCGCCCCGCAGCACTTCTCCACTCTCCGTCTCCCCACTCTCCGTCGCTTCTCTGTCCACACCCGCACCACCGGCGGGAACGCACACCACAGCCACGAGGACGGCACAGCCATGCCAAAATTCGACGCGCCCGAACCGCTCTTCGTCACCCTGGAATTCGACCAGGGCTCCGCCCGGATCGCCGCGAGCAAGCGCACCGACGCGGTCGTCGAGGTCCGGCCGGCCAACAGCGCCGAGGAGCTCGACGTACGGACCGCGGAGCAGACCAAGGTGACCTGCGCGGACGGGAAGTTGGTGGTCAAGGGGCCGCGCAAGCGCTCCGTGTTCGGCCGGACCGGGGTGATCGACGTGAGTGTCGAGCTGCCGGCCGGGTCGGACCTCCACGTCACCACGCCCATGGCGGACATCGCCTGTGAAGGCCGCCTCGGGGACTGCCGCATCAAGACCTCGTTCGGCGACATCCAGGTCGACGAGGTGGCGACGGCGAACCTGCGGACCGGTCACGGCGCCGTCCGCGCCGACCGCATCACGGGGGACGCCGAGGTCGTCGCCTCGGGCACGGTCGCCATCGAGACGATCGCGGGCGCGGCGACGGTCAAGAACTCCAACGGTGAGACCACGATCGGCGAGGTCGTCGGTGACCTGAAGGTGAACGCGGCGAACGGCCGGATCGACGTGGGCACGGCGCAGGGCGGCGTCGACGCCAGGTCCGCCAACGGCAGCATCCGGATCGGCGACGTGGCGCGCGGCCGGGTCGTGCTCCAGGTCGCCGCCGGTGACATCGAGGTCGGCATCCGCGAGTCCACCGCCGCCTGGCTCGATGTGCACACCGGCGTCGGCCGGGTGCGCAACTCCCTCGGCGCGGCCGAAGGTCCCGGCGACTCCGCCGAGACGGTCGAGGTGCGCGCCCGCACGAGCGTCGGCGACATCGACATCCGCCGCCCCTGACCGGCTGACCCGCCGCTCCTGACCGGCGGGTCCGACGTCACTGACCGGCCGATCCGCCGCTCCTGACCGGCGGGTCCGCCCACCCCTGCCCAACTGCGCTGCCGCCGCGTCCCGTTGGCGTTCGCGTGCGCGGCGGAGCACATCGCCGCTCCACGGCACAGCACTTCGAGAGAACTGTCATGAGCATGTCATCTCGCGCGGGCGACGCCAAGCGCTGAACGCCCCACCGCACCCGACTTCGCACTGGAGGACACCGTGCACCACGAACCGTCGACGCACTCGCCCGAGCAGACCGCGGGCGAAGCGGCCCCCGTCCCCGGCCTGCCGACGACCCGCCCCACCGGCTGCCCCTTCGACCCGCCCGCCGAGCTGGCCCGGCTGCGCGAGGAGCGGCCACTCCGCCGGATGACCTACCCCGACGGCCACGTGGGCTGGCTGGCCACCGGCTACGCCACGGTCCGGGCGATATTCGCCGACCCCCGCTTCAGCTCCCGCTACGAACTCCTCCACTTCCCGCTCCCCGGCGCGCCCGAGGGCGGCCTGCCCCCGGCCCCGGTCGGCGACCTGACCGGTATCGACGCCCCCGAACACACCCGGTACCGCAAGCTGCTGGCCGGCAAGTTCACCGTGCGGCGGATGCGTGAACTGACCCGGCGCGTGGAGCAGATCACCACCGAGCACCTGGACGCCATGGAGCGCCAGGGGCCCACGGTGGACCTGGTGGAGGCGTTCGCACAGCCCGTCCCCGCCCTGATGATCTGTGAACTGCTGGGCGTCCCCTCCGCCGAACGGGAGACCTTCCAGCGCTGGGCGACCACGCTGACCGACCGCAGCTCCAGCGACGAGGAGCGGTACGCCGCCATGACCGGGCTTCAGGAGTACCTGTACGCGCTGGTGCTGGCCAAGCGCGCCGAGCCCACCGACGATCTGCTCGGCGATCTGACCGGCAGCGACCTCACGGACGAGGAACTCGCCGGGGTGGGCGCCTTCCTGCTCGGCGCGGGCCTGGACACCACCGCCAACATGATCGCGCACGGCACCTTCGCCCTGCTGAGCAACCCGGACCAGTGCGCCGCCCTGCGCGACGATCCCGGCCTCGCCGACCAGGCCGTCGAGGAGCTGATGCGCTATCTGACCATCGCCCACACCGGGGTGAAGTCGGCACTGGAGGACGTCGAGTTGGACGGCCTGCTGATCAAGGCCGGCGAGACGGTCACCCTCTCGATGGAGGCCGCCAACCGTGACCCGCAGCGCTTCCCCGACCCCGACACCCTCGACCTGCGCCGCAAGGCCACCGGGCACCTGGGCTTCGGCCACGGCATCCACCAGTGCCTGGGCCAGCAACTGGCCCGCGTCGAGATGCGCGTCGCCCTCCCGGCGCTGCTCACCCGGTTCCCGACGCTGCGGCTGGCGGTCCCGCCGGAGGAGGTGCCGCTGCGCACCCACGCGAACGTCTACGGCGTGCACGCGCTCCCCGTCACCTGGGACGCGGAGTAGCCCGATGCCGATCACCGTAACCATCAGCATCGACCGGGACCGTTGCGTCGGCGCCGGAATGTGCGCCCTGACCGCGCCCGAGGTGTTCGACCAGGACGACGAGGACGGCCTCGTACTGCTCCGCTCCGCCGAGCCGTCGCCCGACCGGGCCGCCGCGGCCCGCCAGGCCGCCGGCCTCTGCCCCGCTCGGGTCATCACCGTCACCGAGCAACGAGCGCCCGACAGCCCACCCGGACCCCAGGACCCCGGGACGTAGCCACCGACCACACCACCACCTGCACCACCACCACCCGCACCACACGCCGCACGGGCCCAGGTCTCCGACTGGGGCCCGTGCCGCGTCATGTCGCGCCGCCGGCCGCCCGGCGGGTCGGTGGGTCTGCGGGTCGATGGCGTGAGCGACGCGACCGGCCGACGAGGCCGCTGAGCGATCATGGTCGGGGGGCCCGGTGCACGCTGCGGCCACTACGCACCATTACGCACCATGTCGAGAAGCGGGGTCCGATCAGTGACAGCAGCGAACAGCCCGGCCGCTCCCCCGGCCGGACGGCCCGCGGAATCCGGACGTCAGGGTGCGGTGGCCGGCGCGATGGTCGGCCTCTTCTGGGTCGACCGCGACGGGTGCTGGCTCGGTGCCCCGCCTGGCGGGGAGGGGGCAGCGGTACGGCTGACGGACGCCGGGCTGGAGGTGACCGGAGCGTCGGCCGCGGTGCAGAACTGGCCCCAGGTGGAGCGGGTCGCCCTGCCCGACGCCTCCGCCCGCTCGGCGTTCCGGCGCGGCCTGAGCACGGCGATCGGCCTGGCCACCACCATGGCGGGCTTCGGCGGTCCCGAAGCCGCGCCGCTGATGACGGTGTGCGTCACGCACGCCGAGGGCACGAGCGAACACCTCGTCTCCTCGGCCGCGGCGCCGGCCTACACGGAGCGCGAGGTGGAGCTCTCCCACCGCCTGCTGGAGCGCTTCGTGGCCGGCGAGCTGAACCCGTCGCTGCTCGGGGACTGGTGGCGGTCGGCCGGCCACCCCGCCAGCCCGAGGCCGGCGGCGCGCGAGACCCTGCTGGAGCAGTGGTGCGGCCGGTGAACCGCCGGGCGCGGCCCACGACCTGACCAGGGCCTTCGGGCCGTCACCGCGGGGTGCGGTCGACCGGGACAGGGGCCGCCGACTGCCCGTGGTACCCCCCTGGCTGATCTGCGACGGGAGCCACAGACGCGCGCGCTAGTGTGCGCGCGTGAGCCATTACGTCGTCATAGGATTCGGGCCCGCCGGAGCTGCCACCGCGCGACTGCTGGTCGCAGAGGGCCATGCGGTACGGGTCGTCACCAGGTCGGGGCGCAGCCCGGAGCCCGGCATCGAGCACCTCGCGTTGGACGCGACGGACGGCGAGCGACTGAGCGAGGTGGCGCAGGGCGCGGCCGCGATCTACAGCTGTGCCGCACCGCCCTACCACCGCTGGTCCCATGACTGGCCGCCGCTGGCCTCGTCGCTCTGCGCGGCGGCCGAGGCGACCGGTGCCGTCCTGGTCATGCTGGGCAACCTCTACGGCTACGGTCCGGTCACCGGTCCCATGACCGAGGAGCTGCCGCTCGCGGCGACCGGCGTCAAGGGGCGGGTGCGCGCCGCCGTCTGGGAGCAGGCGCGGAGACTGCACGAGCAGGGGCGCATCAAGGCGGTCGAGGTACGGGCCTCGGACTTCTTCGGGCCCGGCGTGACCGACGGCGGGCACCTGGCCGCACGGGTCATGCCACGGCTGCTGAGCGGCAAGCCGGTCTCCTCGCTCGGGGACCCGGACGCCCCGCACAGCTGGACCTACCTGCCCGACGTGGCCAGGGCCCTGGTCGAGGTCGCCGGCGAGGAACGGGCCTGGGGACGGGCCTGGCACGTCCCGACCGAGCCCGCGCTGTCCACCCGGGAGATGGTCGACCGCCTGGCCGCTTCGGCGGGGACGGGGCCGGTCGCGGTGCGCCGGCTGTCGCCGGCCGCGCTGGGCGTCGCCTCGGTCTTCTCCCCGCTGATCCGCGAACTGAAGGAGATCCGCTACCAGTTCGACCGACCGTTCGTGGTGGATGCGAGCGCCTACGAAGCGGCGTTCGCGGTGCGCGCCACCCCCGTCGAGGAGCAGGTCAAGGCGACGGTGGAGTGGTGGCGCGAGCGACTGGCCACCCCCCGATGACGTCGGTGACAGCCAAGGATTCCATAGCGGGGCCGGCGGGATCGGCAGCATCAGCGGGTTCACCGGCTCCCGCGGGAGCGCGGCGGGACGACGTCGCGATCGTGGGGATGGCCTGCCGGTTCCCGGGGGCGCCGGACGTGAACCAGTACTGGCGGCTGCTCATGGACCCGCAGGCGCAGTTCTCCACCGTCCCGGACTCGCGGTGGCGCACCGCCACCTTCCTCAGCGACAGCCTCCGCGATGCGTCCGCGGCGTATACGGGCACCATGGCGCTGCTGCCGGACGTCGGCCACTTCGACGCGGCGCACTACGGCATCCCGCCGCGGCGGGCCAAGTCGATGGATCCGCAGGGCCGGCTGCTGATCGACCTGGCCCGTGAGGCGATCCAGGACGCGGGGTGGGAGGCCGAGGGCTTCGACCGCGAGGAGACCTCGGTGATCACGGCGCTCACCGAGAGCGGCTACCGGTCGATCAGCACCCTTCAGGTTCGGATGCGTCAGCTGGCCGGCGGTGAGTTCGGCGCGCGGACGACCGATCCCCGCTGGTCGGAGACGGTCCGTGCGGTCGACGGTCTGCACGGCACGTCGGTGGCCGGGCTCCTGCTCAACATGGGCCCGAACACGATCAGCTCGGTCTTCGACCTGCACGGCGAGAGCTATGCGCTGGACTCGGCGTGTTCCGGTGGGCTCATGGCCGTGGCCAACGCCGTCTTCGCGCTGCGCGCCGGCCGGTGCCGCATCGCCCTCGCGGGGGGCGCCCAACTGATCCTCACCCCCGACCTGTTGGTGGGGCTGTGCCGGATCGGCGCCATCTCCCGCAGCGGCAGGTGCCTGCCGTTCGGCGCCGCGGCCGACGGCTTCGTCCTGGGGGAGGGCGCCGGCGTCCTGGTCCTGCGACCGCTGGCCGATGCGCTGGCGGCCGGCGACCGGGTCTATGCGGTGATCCGGGGTGTGGGAACGGCCAATGACGGGGCCGTACAGGGCGGTATGCACCCCCAGGCGGCCGGTCAGCTCCGGACGTTGCGCCGGGCCTACCGCGATGCGGGCCTGTCCCCGGACGCGGTGGGGTACCTGGAGGCGCACGGCACCGGGACCACGGTCGGCGACCCGGTCGAGGTCGGCGTGCTGCGCGAACTGCGCGGGGAACGGGGCGCACCCGCCTTCCTCGGCGCGGTGAAGGCGGTGGTCGGGCACTCGCTCAACGCCGCCGGGATGGCCGGACTCATCAAGACCGTACTGGCCGTGCAGCGGGGCGTGATACCGCCGCAGCCCGCGTTCGACCTGGCCGACGGTGCCGGGCTCGACGCCGCCCGGCTGACCGTCCCGACCGCACCGACCCGATGGCCGGGGTCCGGGCAGCTCCGCCGGGCGGGGGTGAGCGCCTTCGGCTTCGGCGGCACCGGCGTCCATCTGGTGGTGGAGGAGTGCCCCACGGCACCGGACCGCCCGGCACCGGACGAGGGACCGCACCTGCTGGTGCTCAGCGCCCGCGACCGGACCGGACTGGCCCGCCACGCCAGGGAACTGGCGCACACCCTCGACCGCGACCGGCCACCGCTGGCCACGGTGGCGGACACCCTGGCCCGCCGGGCTCCCCTCACGGAACGCCTCGCCGTGGTGGCGACGGACACCGCCGACGCAGCCGCCCGGCTGACCGCGGCGGCCGAGGCCGTGGCCGCGGGCCGTACCGGGGAGCTCGGGCCGGGGCAGGCGGTCGGCACGGTGCCGGCCGGTGAGCCGCCGGAGCTCGCCGTTCCCCCGTCGGGCTCGTTGACCGCCGAGGCCCGCACCCAGGCGTGGGCCCGGCTCGCGGAGCGCGCGGTCAGTGGCGCGGGGCTGCGTCCGATGACGGAGCGCAGACCCCCGTGCACCCTGCCGCCGAGCCCGCTCGCCCCGCGCCACCACTGGGCGGTGGACGCGTCGGCACGCGAGGGTGGCGGCATCCCCGCTCTCCCTGCCCCCGGGGCCGTGGGGGAGGACCGGCCCGGGCCGGTGGACCCGCCCGGGGCGACGCCCGCGGTGCGGCCGGCCGCTGCCGCGTCCGCCGCGTCCCTCGTGCTCGAAGAGGTGTCGCGGACCGGCGTCTTCCCGCTCGCCGACCTGAACGAGCGGATGGCCCTGGAGAGCGATCTCGGCTTCGACTCCCTGATGTTGCAGGAGCTGGAGGTCAACATCGGAAAACGGATACCGGGCTTCCGCACCGAGGAGATGTTCTCGCCCGGCCTCACCGTCGACCGGCTGATCGCACTGGTCGATCCGCACCTCACCGAGCCGCCGGCCCCCGCTGCGCGGCTGCCCCGGCAGACCCGGGCGGACCGGGACACGGCGACCGCGTGCGTCGACGACTTCCCGGAGGTGCGGCAGTTCGAGGAGCGTCTGAGCGCGATCACCGCCACTGGTGCGGACTTCCCGTACTTCCGGGTCCACCAGGGCACCATCCGCGACACGACCGAGATCGGCGGCCGGGCGTACCTGTCCTTCGGCAGCTACAACTACCTGGGGCTCTCCGGCCATCCGGCCGTCAACGAGGCCGTGCACCAGGCGGTGGAGCGGTACGGGACGTCGGTCTCCGCGAGCCGGGCGCTCTCCGGCGAACGGGACCTGACCGTACGGCTGGAACGGGCGCTCGCCGACTTCCTCGGCGTCGGGGACTGCCTGGCGCTGGTCAGCGGCCATGCCACCAACGTCACCGCGATAGGGCACCTCGTCGGCCCGGGGGACCTCGTGGTGCACGATGCCCTCGCCCACGACAGCATCCTCCAGGGCTGCGCACTGTCCGGGGCGGCACGACGCCCCTTCGCCCACAACGACACAGGCCAGCTGGAGCACGTGCTGCGGCGCAACCGGTCCCGCTTCCGACGGGTACTGATCGCCGTCGAGGGCGCCTACAGCATGGACGGCGACCTCGTCGACCTGCCCGCCGTGATCGAGCTGAAGAGACGCCACGGTGCCCTGCTGATGGTCGACGAGGCGCACAGCATCGGCACCGTGGGCGAACGCGGCCGTGGCGTCGGCGAGTTCTTCGGCGTCGACCGCCGTGATGTGGACCTGTGGATGGGCACCCTCTCCAAGGCCTTCGCCAGCTGCGGCGGGTACCTCGGCGGTTCGGCCCGGATGGTGCGGTGGCTGCGGCACACCCTGCCCGGCTTCGTCTACAGCGTCGGTCTGACCCCCGGCAACGCGGCCGCGGCGCTGGCCGCCGCCGAGCTGATCGAGGCGGAGCCGCACCGGGTGCGGGCGCTGCGACAGAACGCGGAGCTCTTCCGCGGCCTGGCCGCCTCGGCCGGTCTGGCGACGGGTTCCAGCGCCCACTCGCCGATCGTGCCGTGTCTCCTCGGTGATTCGGCGAGGACCCTGCGGGTCGCGGACCGGCTGTTCGACCGCGGCGTCATCGCCGACCCGATCTTCCACCCCGCCGTGGAGGAGGGCCTCGCCCGGCTGCGGTTCTTCGTCACCAGCGAACACCGCGCGGACGACGTCCGACGGGCCGTGGCGATCCTGGCCGAGGAGGTGGCGGCTGCCGGCGGGTGAGCAACTCATGTCAGATCAGGGTGCGTTCGATCCGGCTGAGCGTGGCGTTCTGCCCGGAGTCCGCACCGTCCCCGGCGTCCGCGGCCGGAGCCGCGCCGTGCCGTTCCTCGGCGCTGCCCACCTGCTGGGAGAGCAGATAGGCGATGATCTCGGCCTCCTGCTCCTGGACGTCGTCGTAGGTCGCGCGCAGGAGCATGTCACGCACGAGGTCGGGGTCGAGGTTGGGGAAGAGGAAGCGGGCGCTCGCCTCGTCCAGCCAACCCGCCCCGCGATGGCAGCAGATGATGTGACCCAGCTCGTGCAAGATGATGTGCTCCTGATGCGCGCTGGTCGTGTTGGCGTCGTAGAAGATGAGGTCCTCGTCGCGTGCGGCGACCCACATGCCGCACGGCTGCGATGCGGGCATCTGCATCGGGACCAGCGTGATCGGACGGTTGCGGACCTCGCCGAGGTGGCGGCAGAGCTCGGCCACGTCGGCCACCTGCGGCAGGTCGAGTTCGGCGAGCCGCCGTGCGCCGGCCTTCCGGAGCTTCTTGAGCTGACTGCGGCGGTCGTGGTCGGCCGACAGCCCCTTCCGGGCGCCCCTCACTCCCTCGGGCCCCTCACTCCGGCTCCGCGGGATCGGTGACCGGCGGAAGCCCCTGCATCTGCCGGTACTGGTCCATGATCGCGGTGATGGCCTGGAGGTTCTCCTTCTTCATCCCGGCCGCCCGCATCGCCACGGAGCGGACCCCGGCCTGCCGCAGCGCCTCAATGGCGGCGACCTGGCTGAGCACCGACTCGGCGACCTTGTCGTCGAAGAAGTAGGCGACCGACACGCCGAAGAAGCGCGCCAGGGCGGCCAGGAGGTCGGGTGACGGATTGGAGCGCTTGCCCGTCCGCAACTGCGACAAGTACACGCCCCCGACGCGGAGTTCGGGGTTGGCCCGCTTCAGCTCCTCCGCCACCTCGGCGTTGGTCCAGTGTCTTCCCTTGGGACGAACCGTCTTGAAGAGGTTGTCCAGGCGCACTGCCAGCATGGGCCGGTCGTCAGTCTCGGACATGGCGAATCTCCCTCCCGTCACCTCCTCGGCATTGCTCTCGGCTATCCGTCAGTTTCGCAGATTAGCGGTCAGTTGACAATCGGCCGAGACTCCGCCAACGTGGACCTCAGCCGATAGCTGATAGCTAACTTTGCTTACGGGGGTAGCCGAGTTGGTTGCCGGTCACGTCGGCCTGGGCCGGCCGCGCGCAACGGGCCGGACCAGGAAGGGCGGGACGCAGACGCACGAGTCCGGCCCGACAGGAAAGAAGGAACGGGGGACCCACGGGGGAACGGGGGAACCACGGGGGAGAAACGGGGACCCACGGGGGAAACGGGGAACCCGGAAACGGGGGAGTAACGGGGGAGAGAAACCCGCCCGGTCTGACGGGGGAACAGGCCGGGCGGGAGCTCTCAACTCACCTTGCTGAGCCTACGGTAGGCAGAGGCGACCTGGGTGAGCCATGCGACTTCCGAGGTGAAGTTGTCCGTATCGCGGTCGTCGAAGTCGCCGGCGTCCTTGTTGTCGACGGGAATGGTGCCGGTGCGCTTGGCCTGGAGCGCCTGCCTGATCTGCGCCGCTTCGGCGAACGCCTGACGGGACTCCTCGCTCGCCCCGGCGCCCGCTCCGCCGGCACCGTTGGCGGTGCGGTCGATGTAGGGGCGCAGATCCCGCCATCCGTCCCGTATTTCGATGACCCGTCGGTGGAGGCGGTAGTTGAGGTCGGAGACCGACGGCCCGGGCGGCTCCAGGACGATGTCCGGGGAGGACTCGTACAGGTCCCGCCAGAGCGGATAGAGGGCCCGGTACGAACGGTAACTACGCGCCCAGTCCAGCAGTTTGGCCGCCGAGGTCTCCCAGGAGGAGATGGTCAGGCTGAGCGAGAGGGTGAAGATGCCCACCGCGCTGAAGACGTTGGAGGCGAGCTGCCAGACGCCGATGTCGACCCCGCACGCGGCGGTGAGGATGTTGACCGTCCTGGCCAGGCAGTAGAGGAAGAGGACCACCGCGGCGACGGAGAGCAGCCGCAGGGCCTGTCGTAGCGAGGCTTTACCTGTCATCCGGGCGTAGGGCCCGCACTGGCGGAAGATGGTGACGCACGGAACCGCCTGGGAGACGATGAAGACCAGGAGGTAGGTGAGGACCAGCGGTTGGCCGCTGCCGGTGTTGAAGTCCGTGGCCGGCCGTCCGGGGCCGTCGGCGATGAGGAAGAGCGCCGTCAGCAGCACGTTGAGGACGATGCCGGTGATCATCCAGTAGCGGGCCTTGCGCACCACCTCCTCGGCGGCGCTCGCCCAGCGCAGCAGGATGATCTGCGCGCTCACGCAGAAGGCGACCGCCGAGAGGTGCATCACCAGGATGGCGAGGTTGCCGACGCCCAGGAAGCGGGTGCTCACCATGGCGACGGCGCCCATCGTGAAGGTGAGGCACTGGAGCACCAGAGTGAGCACCAGGGTGCGGTAGGCGTTGTCCCGCCAGCTGCGCCGCACCTGGCACAGCCGGTAGACGAGCGCGGCGTACGACGAGAGCGCCGCGATGACGAAGCAGAGGGTTCTTGTGGTGTTCACGGCCTGATTTCCCCGCCGGTGCCGCGCGCGGCGGCGACCGGTCTAGTCGGTGTGCGCGCCCGAGGGGACCACGAGACCGATGCCTTCGGCCGCCACGGCGATGGCGAAGTCGAAGAACGCGGACTCGTCCCGGACACTGTCGTGGGTACGGCTGAAGACCTGGAACACCAGGAGCCCGATCAGATTGCTCCACAGCACGATGCCGCGCTCGATGATGTCCGAGAACGGAGCCTCGGGGAGGCCGCCGAAGGCCTCCACGGCCGCCGGCAGGAGCAGCGGCGGGCCGGGCACCGTCCGCCGGGGCGGGGTGAGTTCACCGCCCTCCAGCGCCGCACGCACGATGCCGGCCAGCACCGCGGGGGTGCGCGAGGCGGGCGGGACGGTGTCCTGCGGGGCGTGGTAGTCCGGAACGGGCGAGCCGTAGATCAGCGTGAACTCGGCCGGGTTGGCGAAGGACCACTGCCGCAGTGCGCGGGTCACCGCGAGGAGCCGCGCGCCCGCCGACCCGCCGGCGTCCCCGGCGGCCTGATCCGCCTGCTCCATCGCGGCGCCGGACGTGTTGTAGGCGTCGATGACCAGCGCGGTCAACAGGTCGTCCCGATGCGGGAAGACGGCTTCCACCTCGGCCACGGCGAGACCGCTGCCGGCGGCAACCGCGTCCAGGGTCAGCCCTTGGGCGCCCAGTTTCCCCAGCAGTTGGCGCGCGGTGGCCTTGAGGTCCACCGTCAACCGGGCGTGCTCGTCGGCGGCGCTCGTTCCGGAAACATCCATGGCCAAACCGTACCTGTCGGCTACAACGGCCATAAGGACGGTCGCTGGAGCGCCTCGATCATGCGGCGTGATCCGGCCACACCGCCCGGTGCAGCCGTCGCCACCCCCGGTCCCGGCCCCGCCGACGCACGCGCCGGCGGGGCCGGAAACGGACGCGGTGCCCCTGCGGCAGGGGCGCCGACGTCTCATGGAACGAGGATCAGCGACTGGCGGCGCCGCCGAGTACGTTGGTCTTGGCGGCGAGGTCGTTCTTCGTCGCCAGCTTGTCGGCGACCTTGTCCAGCGACCCGACCAGCGCCTTGACGTCGACGAGGTCGCCGGGCTTCATCACGACGCTCTTGCTGACGGTGCTGCTGTCCAGCAGCGGCTTCTCGTTGCCACCGCCGGGCGCCGCAAGCGCCGGGGCGGCAGCCCCCAGCACCAGCGCGACGCCGACCACACCCGCGGCAGCCTTGGCGATCTTCACGACCCGTACCCCTTCCAGCAGCTGCGCTCAACGGCGGGGCACGACCCTCGTGCCTCCCGGGCGTCCCGTCCTCCGACGCCACCACGCACTGCCACAGCGCCTAACCTCCGCGCTCATATCAAAGTGTCGGCGCGTCACCCGTCCGAGAAATATCGTCATCATGGCCACCGGTGGTGCGGGACGGACTCCCGGAGCCGTCAGCCGCGTCCGGTGAACTGCTGGCCCACTCCGAGGCGGCGCAGGTCGGCGAGGACCTTCGGGTCCTGGGCGTCCAGCCAGTCGCAGAGCTGGCGGAAGGTGACCAGGCGGACGTCCTTGCGCCTGTCGTCGGCGATGTGCTTGATCGCTTCCTCGACGGCGTCCATGTAGATGCCGCCGTTCCACTGCTCGAAGTGGTTGCCGATGAAGAACGGTGCC